>JBBRTN010000287.1:0-3733 GCA_038244395.1 Ignavibacteria bacterium | reverse complement strand
TTTTTTAATCTTAACGAAGTAGAATATGCATTGTCAAATGTTCCGTCAAAAATATTTCCCGTAACATTTATATTTCCCGCGCCTGCATTATACTCTGAAAGATTTACTCCTCCTCCATTTATATTATTACCGGTAACGTTAATATCTCCTGCTCCTCCGAATCGTGCTTCAATGTCCTGACTTATAGTCTGAATAGTATTTCCTGTAAATGTGCCGCCTCCTTCATCAGTAACAAAACCTCCTCTGAATCCTGCGTCATCGGAAGGGTCTAAAGGTGTTCCGTAAAAATTATAAGAAATATTATTATTCTCTGCTAAAATATTGGATGGATTTGAACTGTTAATTCTGTATGTTCCGTAATTTATATTCACCGCATTGCGAAGTCCGAATGATAAGAGCGTCCCCGATTTATATGGGTTTATATCATTATTTTTTATTGTAAGATTATTAATGTTTGATGCGCTTGCTATAATAGCGCTGCCTAATTTTGCCAGGTCAATTTCAAAATCAAGAGATTCAATTTTGACATTTGGAACAGTAATTTCAAAGGCAGTAAGTTCCCCGCTGACTAAAGAAGGAGTTCCAATAAAATTTATGACAGGTTTTGCTCCCGAATTTTTTATAGTAACCTCTTTATTTACCAGCACCTGTTCATTATATGTACCCGGATCAATTTCTATTACATCACCCGTATTTGCTGCATCTACAGCCTGTTGAATTGTAGGGTATGTAATATTTTGAGTTACATTCTTGACCGGACCTAATCCGTTACATGAACCTGAAACCGGCTGAAATCCTGCTGCCAAAAGATTATCGTCAGTTCCGTTTGTCAGGAATGGAATGAAGTTAACATTACTACCGTTTAATGCATTCACATTTGAAGGAGTCGCGCTTCCATACCAGTTGCAGCTTACAGTAACAATGTTAGATGTTTTGTTTAAGATTGCCTTATTCGAATAGGAATTTCCGAAATTATTTTCGAAAACCGTGTTGCCTGTCGGAGATGCATTGTTTTTATTGAACTCACCGAACCTTAAACCGTTTACGGGTCCGCTCACAAAATTATTTTTTAAAACAAAACCCGTAAGAGTCGCAGGGTCTGAATTGTATGATGGGCTATCGTCTCTTGCCTTGATCGCTAAAGCTGAAGGGTTGTTTATGTCCGTTGCAGTTCCCATCGATCCGCAGTTAGTGACTGAACTGTTCTGAATAATAATATCCGTATAAGAATCATATTTCAGATTCATATCTATGCCGTTATTGAAACCATATGCAGCATCGGTTCCGCTGTTATTAATCAGGACATTGTCAATTAATGCATGTCTGAGTTTTTCGAAATACATTCCCTTCTCAAGGTTATTACTGAAATCGGAATTTTTTATTGTAATGTAATCAAACGTATTGAGCCCCGGCGTTTGCGCTGCAACAAATATTCCAAAGCCATTTGCTCCGCTCCCGTTTCCTTTCACTTCCGAACTGTCGATCATCACGTTGCTTACTAAATCACCTGTTCCTGCGCGCCATCCGCCAACAGTATTGCTGTTTAATTTACATCTTATAATGGTTAATCCGTTAGTACCGTTGCTTGTACTAAGACCGTACTGACAATTAGAAACACATTCTACATTATAAAGACTTACAGCTGATGTTGATGTCCTTATACCATAATTAAAATCCGTAACTTTGAGATCTTTTACATTTGCATTTGATGAAGTAATATTTATCCCGTCTCCTGTGCATGATACCGAGGGAGAAATAATTGTTGATGAAGGTCCATTACCGGACATTGTTATTGCTTTATTTAAAATTACGTTTCCATTAAACGTACCGGATCCAATATTCGTTGTATCACCTGCAGCTGCCACATCAATTCCGTTTTGAATTAAAGCCGAAGAAGTATTCGGCGGATAAAAACTATTTACGGTAATGAAGTCATTAAATGCTTTTACAGATACAAAACCAAGGGCGCTCCAGTCGGGCTTATGGTCGATTTTATCTTCGACCGCAAAGAGCTGTGAATTTGTTAAACCCGATCCGCTTGTTCCGCCAAACTGAACTGTCTGCGCATTAATAAGGGCGGTTGGCACATTCGAACCGTTTGTTATCAGACGAATATACTTGCTCAGTGATGTACTGAAATTTACAGGCACTGCCCCATTGAAATTCACCGATGCATCCCCGCCTTCAATGAGCAAACCTATTCCGGTTCCTGTCACAGTGTTAGTAGTGTTATTAATGTTTAGAGCAACTGTTGCATTGTTTGTGTTAAGATTGTTATCACGGATCCAGATTGCTGTGTCACAGTTAGTTGTAGTAATGCCGGTCATTGAATAAATACTGCTGCCTGCATTGGAATTATATCCGTCATAATTATTTGCGAAAACTCCTACACTGCAGTTGGTCAGGATTCCTCCCGTAACAGTTACTGTATTTGAGGTTGTACAATTCCATAAATTATATCCCGCTCTCGCGCCGGTAACATTATTATCAGTTACGACAACACTGACAGCTCCTCCGATTGAACTTAATTCAATGCCGTTATTATTCGGGGCTCCGGTTAAAGTTGTAAATTCATTATTAGAAATTGTAAAAGCTGTTGCATTTGAATAGGTAAGATTATGAAATATCCCCAGGCGATAGGATTCAATTGTGTTATTTGATATTGAATGATTGGTGCCAAGATCAGCGTTATAGAAATTTCCGGTCTGAACGCCAACCCGGACGCGCGTCATTACATTATAAGTAATGCTTGAGTAACAATTATTATAAATTATAACGCCAATCCCGTATTGAGCCGGATCAATGTTATCGAATTTATTTCCTGTAATAATATTATCATAAGTTGCTGTGCCGCCGTTTGAAAAATTATAAAAGTCAATTCCGGAATAGCTTGTATTCCTGACGATATTATTGCTGAATGTAGTATTGGACAAACCGTCATAAGCGCTTACAGCTTCGATCGCATCTATATCAGCACCGTTAATAATTACACCGCTTGTTATGGTGGTATTATCTCCGTCAAAAGTCAGTCCGTCAATAGTTGATCCGCTTCCGTTTGAACCAATGTAAAGTATTGTAACCGCAGTAAGACTGTTAGGGTCAGGATCAGAGGAAAATGGCTGTATAACAGTCTCTGGTCCCCTAATTCCGGTGTTTGGATTGATTCCGAAATTTGCTCCTCTGATATGTACATACTTATTCAGAGTGAGATCTTCCCTATATGTCCCCGGAGCGACTGAAATTATATCTCCGTTATTTGCTGCACTGATAGCTGCCTGTATAGTAGGCTGATCTCCCGGTACGTTGATAATAATATTAATATTATCCAGTCCGGGATTTGAAACAGTCTTTTGTCCGCTGAGATCTTTTGAAACTTTCCATTTAGAAGGATCTCTTTTTACAGGTTCCTGTAAATCAGACTGCGCGAATATACCGTCTGAAGATAAAAAAAGTGATGAGATAACCAAATACAAAACTAAAGAAAAAAATGTAATTAACTTTTTCATGGTTTTTTATTTTAAATTTAAAAAATAGTTTTATACGATTTAGATTTTCAGGGAGAATATTTAAACGGCGCAGAAGTTCCTTTTTTGTCCTTCGGAAAACCCGGGATAGACATAAAAAAAGTTTTGAAAAGCCATTTGCTCTTCCTTTAATTAATTTTTTATTTATTTTAAAAAACTTTTTACTGTTTGTTTATTCTATTAGTGTTTCAGGGAAGACAAAATGAAGT
>JBBRTN010000286.1:0-3736 GCA_038244395.1 Ignavibacteria bacterium | reverse complement strand
GAGACACTTGTGCAAATTGTATTTTATATCGGATTGTTAATAAAATCTCAAATCAGTATATTTTATGCTTATACAAATGAATCTAAATTAATTTAAATGATTTAACTATGCCTTTAAAGATTGGTGATAAAGCGCCTGACTTCACATTAACTTCGTTCACACCTTCAGATGACACTGCGGAGTATACCTTAAGTTCATACTTAGGAAAAAAAAATGTTCTGCTTGTATTTTTTCCGCAGGCATTTACAGGAGTCTGCACTGAAGAAATGTCTGCTATTTCCGATGATTTCAGTTCTCTTGCAGGCGATGACTTTGAAGTTTTAGGAATAAGTGTTGACGGGACATTTGTACAGAAAGCATTTGCCAAAGCGAACAACATAAAGATTCCACTGCTTAGTGATTTCAATAAGGAAGTGATAAGGAAATACGATACAGTTCAGGGCGAATTTGCTCACGGGATGAAAGAAGTTGCGAAGCGTTCGGTCTTTTTAGTCGGCAGGGACGGCCTGATAAAATACACGGAGACCACTGAAAATCCGGGCGTTCAGGTTAACTTTGATAAGATAAAAGAAGCTGTAAAAAATTTAAATTGAAGCGGTCCGATTATAATAAAATTGATGCAGGTAATAAGAGATATCAGTGTATTTAAATTTGATAAGAGAAGCGCTGTTACAGTAGGGACTTTCGATGGTGTTCATAAGGGACATCTCGAAATTATTGAGAAGTTAAATAATATAAAAAAGGAAAAGGCTTTAAGAAGCATTGTTGTGACTTTTGAGCCGCA
This sequence comes from Ignavibacteria bacterium, assembly GCA_038244395.1. Lineage (GTDB taxonomy): Bacteria > Bacteroidota > Ignavibacteria > Tepidaquicellales > Tepidaquicellaceae > JAGPCH01. Next base: position 2,952 of record JBBRTN010000286.1, on the reverse strand, counting down.
TCCGCAAATCGTTCTTAGAAATAGATCAACAGACATAAAAGTGCTGACAACCCCTGATGAAAAACTCGGTCTGTTCGAGCAATTAAATATTGACATTGCATATATAATTCACTTCACAAAAGACTTTGCCAATACAACCGCAGAAAATTTTTACAAAAATTATCTGATTGATAAAATCGGGCTGAATGATCTGGTACTCGGATACGACCATATGTTTGGTAAAAATCGTGAAGGTAATTTTGATACGCTGAAAACACTTTCATCGAAATTTGATTTTACAGTTGATAAAGTGGAGGAATTCAAAATAGATGGTGAGCATATTAGCAGTACGGTAATCCGGCGACTCCTGGCGGATGAAGGCAACGTGAAAAAAGTCAGTAATATTTTAGGAAGAAATTACAGCCTCGGGGGAAAAGTTGTCGAAGGTAAAAAATTAGGGAAAGAGCTTGGTTATCCAACGGCGAATATTTTACCTTCATCCGGATTTAAGCTGATTCCTAAAATCGGAATTTATGCAGTGGAGTCTGAAGTAAATGATAGGACATATCCGGGAATGATGAGCATTGGAAAGAATCCGACTGTTACTGATGACGATTCAGTGAAGCTCGAGGTGAATATTTTTGATTTCGATGAGGATATATACGGGAAGGATATCAGGGTAAATTTCATTGACTACATAAGGGATGAAAAGAAATTTGACTCGCTGGAAGATTTAAAGAAGCAAATATCAATTGATAAGGAAAGCAGTTTAAGTATATTAAACAACGCATTAATAAAAAATAAATAATTAATAAAAGTAAAATGCCATTAACAACAGAACAAAAACAGGAAATAGTAAAAAAATACGGTAACTCTGAAAAGGATTCCGGAAAGCCGGAAGTCCAGGTTGCGATTCTTACTAAAAGGATCAATGACCTTTCAGCTCTGCATTTCAGCGTTTACAAAAAAGACCACCACTCAAGAAGAGGTTTATTAATGATGGTTGGTAAAAGAAGAAAGCTTTTAAGATACCTGGAGAACAAAGACATCCAGAGATATAGAAATATCATAAAAGAATTAGACATCAGAAAATAATTTAAACGAAAAGAGAATAAATGCTCCATACAAAAAGTATAGAAATAGGCGGAAAGAAAATAACGCTTGAGACCGGCAGAATGGCTAAACAGGCAGGCGGCGCGGTTTTGATTTCACTCAATGAAAATTTTGTGCTATGCACGGCAACAGCTTCAGAAGAAGCAAAGCCCGGACAGGATTTTTTTCCGTTAACAGTTGACTACCGTGAGAAAACGGCGTCAGTCGGAAAAATCCCAGGAGGATTTTTTAAGCGTGAGGCTCGTCCAACAGAAAAGGAAATTCTGTCATCAAGACTTATTGACAGACCTATAAGACCCATGTTTCCTGAAGGTTACTTTAACGAAGTTCAGATACTATGCTCGGTATATTCTTCGGATAAGGAAAATGATTCTGATGTTGTAGCGGCTATTGGCGCATCTGCAGCACTGATGATTTCGGATATTCCGTTTGAAGATCCTATAAGCGAAGTCCGTGTGACGAGAGTTGACGGCAATCTGATTTTAAATCCTACTTATGAAGAAATTGTAAAAGGCGATTTTGATATTACAGTTGCCGGAACCTCCGATTCGATTATGATGGTGGAAGGCGAAGCAAAGGAAATTTCAGAAGGCGACCTGCTTGACGCAATAAAATTCGCACATAAGCATATCACCGAACTCTGTAATTTCCAGAAAGAATTTGCAAAGGAAATCGGAAAGCAAAAACGCGAAATCACTGCGGCTGAAGGATTTCTTGAATTAACCGCGGAAGTAAAAGCTCTATGTGAAGCTGATCTAAAGACTATTACAGGAACAGTTCTCTCCAAGGAAGACAGAATAATTAAGAACAGGGAAATTCATCATAAGGTATTGACAGCGCTTGCGGAAAAATATCCCGAGCATGAAAAAATAATTGACAAGATCATTCATGACATTCAGTATGTAGTAATGAGAGACATGATATTGAACGAGGGCAAGAGATTAGACGGAAGAGGAATGGAAGACATCAGGCAGATCTCGAGCGAAGTCTCGGTATTACCGAGAACACACGGCTCCGCATTATTTACAAGAGGACAGACGCAGAGCCTTACGACAATTACACTTGGAACGAAGAGAGACGAGCAGATGATAGAAGGCTTAAAGGAATTAAGCACAAAGAGATTCATACTTCATTATAACTTTCCTCCTTTCAGTACAGGTGAGGTCGGAGGAAGACCGGGACCCGGAAGAAGAGAGATCGGACATGGCAATTTAGCAGAGCGAGCATTAAAAAATCTGCTGCCGTCAGAGGAAGAGTTTCCCTATACGATAAGAATCTTATCAGACATACTCGAATCTAACGGTTCATCTTCGATGGCAACAGTCTGCGCGGGTTCGCTCGGATTAATGGATGCCGGAGTGAAATTAAAAACACCGATCGCTGGAATTGCAATGGGTCTTATAAAAGAGAATGATAAAGTTGCAATCTTATCGGACATACTCGGTGATGAAGATCATTTCGGAGATATGGATTTTAAAGTCGCCGGAAGCACCGAAGGAATCACGGCGATACAGATGGACATCAAGATCAGGGGAATTTCTTTTGACATAATGGAGAAAGCATTAGCCCAGGCGAGAGAAGGAAGAATTCATATTCTCGGAGAAATGAAGAAGACGCTCGACACACCGAGAGAATCAATTTCAAAATACGCACCGCATTTGTATTCAATGAACATTCCTAAAGACCTTATCGGCGCGGTAATAGGACCCGGCGGAAAGACAATAAGGCATATCATTGCAGAGAGCGGAGCTGAAATTAATATTGACGACGACGGAATCGTAACGATAGCCGCGATTGATAAAGAACAGGCAGCCATTGCAAGAAAAATGATTGAAGGACTCACTGAAGTTCCGGAGATAG
>JBBRTN010000285.1:0-3761 GCA_038244395.1 Ignavibacteria bacterium | reverse complement strand
TTTTTAGCGATGTTTTTGCACGATAGTTTTAATTCAAAACTTGCAATAAAGGTCTTCAGCTTTAATATGTTTGCTACTTTTATCTCCTATTGTTTGGGTTTGCAATCCAACTACAAGTAACGTCAATTTTTTGTTAACACCGTCAATAACAGTTGCACCCGCCCTAGTTGCGATTCGGGTAGCAGTTTGTCGATCAATTGATAAAGCGCCTGTGAAGCATACGACTTGCCCAGAAATTTCTGTTGAATCATCAATTTCTTCAATGATTTCAGAATAATTTATTTCATTTTCTGTAAGAATCCTCTGAAAAAATCTGTCACCGTATTCTTCCATTAATTTTTTTATGCGCTTTACCTCGATTATATCTATGCCAATACCTTTTATCATTTCGCTTTTTTAATTTTCACTATTCACTTTTCACAATTCACTATTTATTCTCAAACTTCAGTGACCTGAATCATATTCGCTGATTCGGATTCTGAGAAGGGCATAGGAGCAATTATCACAACCCTGTCAGACGTTTCGAGAATTTTATTTGAAACAATTTTCTGATTTATTATTCCGACTGTATCATTATAGCTCTCGCTTTTTTTTATCAGTATGGATTCCACACCCCATATAAGTTTGCATCTCTTTATTATATCAGGATTATATGTTGCAGAGATTATCTGGGCGTTAGGCCTGTGGTTTGAAAGAAGTAGCGGGGATTTACCGGTATGAGTGACCGTTATGATTGCCTTTGCATTTACCCGTGTAGCAATTTCGGTCGCTGAGTTACATATTGTATGTAAGGTATTTTCAGGCGAATCCTCCACAAAAATTTCTTTAAAATAAGATGACTTCTTTATTGTCTCGGTCTTGAGAATAATTTTTTTCATGGTGCTTACAGCGAGGATGGGATGGAGTCCCGTTGATGTTTCTGCTGAAAGCATTACACAGTCAGTGCCGTCGAGAATAGCATTTGCAATATCGGAAGCCTCGGCTCTTGTCGGTGTCTGGTTTGTTATCATTGACTCAAGCATCTGCGTCGCTGTTATCACAGGCTTAATCGCTTCGTTGCATTTTCTTATTATCATTTTCTGAATCAGCGGTACTTCCTCTGTAGAAATTTCCACTCCCATATCACCGCGTGCAACCATTATGACATCAGTCTCACGGATTATAGCATCAATGTTTTCAACTGCTTCAGGACGTTCTATCTTTGCAATGACAGGTATATTTTTATTATGCGATTTAATTAATTCCCTAAGCTGAATAATATCGTCGGCGCTCCTGACAAAACTCATTGCGATGAAATCAACATTGTTCTCAAGTCCGAATTTAAGGTCGAGCTTATCTTTCTCAGTAAGAGAAGGCAGATTTAATTTAGTATGCGGAAGATTGATTCCCTTATTTTCTTTTAAAGTCCCGCCAACCTGCACTTCACATTCGATTTCATTATTTACCGGCTCATTTGAAATGACTCTCAGTCTCAGGTTTCCGTCATCAAGCAGTATCATTTCGTTTTTTTGCACATCGTAAATCAACTCAGGATAATTTGTCGAAATGATTTTTTCATTTCCTATTATATTCTCTGAAGTTATTTTAATTATAGCACCATCGGTTAATTCAATAGCTCCGTTTTCAAGTTTACCCACTCTGATTTTAGGTCCGGGTAAATCCTGTATTATCGCAGTCATCTTCTTCTTTAGCCTGTTTGCTTCCAGTATTATTTCTATATACTGTTTATGAATTTCATGAGTGCCGTGAGAGAAATTAAGCCGGGCAGCATCCATACCCGCTTCTAAAAGCATTTCTATCTTCTCTACAGTGTCAACGGCAGGACCTATTGTGCAGATTATTTTTGTCTTTTTGTAAATCAATATTTTGAATTGTTGAGTAAGTTTTGTTGATTGAGTATGTTTAGACAGTTTAGTAAGTTTAATAAAAAAATTAAAATAAATTTACATTCCGCCGGTTACATATCTTATTTCATTATTATTATCAAATTAACTAATCAACCAACCAACTTAAATGAAAAATCTGAAATCGAAAATTGTTTTTATCACAGGTGCGACGAGCGGAATAGGAAAAGCTGCCGCTTACCAGTTTGCTGCTCTCGGCTGCGACCTCATTCTTGCGGCCAGAAGAAAAGATCGTCTTGAAAAAATTTCTGAAGAACTAATATCCGGTTTCGGAATAAACGTTTTGAATATTGTTCTCGATGTCCGGAATTATGACGATGTAAAAATTGAAACTGATAAACTCAGCGGTCAGTGGAAACGAATCGACATACTTCTCAATAATGCCGGGCTTGCCAGGGGTTTAGCAACTGTTCACGATGGCTTGGTTCAGGATTGGAATGAAATGATTGATACAAATGTCAAAGGGCTGTTGTATGTTTCGAAATGCGTTATCCCGCTGATGTTAAAAAATAAATCCGGACATATAATTAATATCGGTTCTATTGCCGGAAGGGAAGTCTACCCGATGGGAAATGTTTACTGCGCTACAAAGCATGCTGTGGATGCAATTACAAAAAGCATGCGAATGGAATTACTTGATACCGGCATTAAAGTCTCGACTATAAACCCGGGACTGGTGGAAACTGAATTCAGTCTTGTCAGAAACAGGGGCAATGTGGAAAATGCCAGGACAACATATAAAGGTCTTCAGCCGCTGACTCCGGAGGAAATCGCAGAGGCAATTATCTTTGCTGCTACACGGAATGAAAATTATGTAGTAGCCGAGATGGTTCTCTTTCCCAAAGCACAGGCAGGAGCGCGGGATATATTGAGAGACAGTTAGCTGTTATAATTTATTTTACAAGCATCAGCTTCTTTGTCATCTGAAAATTATTTGCTCGTATAATATAAAAATATATACCGCTTGTAAGACCCGACCCGTTGAAACGGGTTGTATAATAACCCGCAGTTTTAAATTCATTTACTATAGTTGATACTTCTCTTCCTGAAATATCATAAACGACTAAACTTACTTTTCCGTCTGAGGGTAATTCATAATCTATCTTTGTCGACGGATTAAACGGGTTAGGGTAATTTTGTGATAAAGAGTATTGCTTTGGAATTCCGACTTCGACTTCTTCAGACAAGTTAAAATACTTATAGCTCCCGCTGAAATCTATCTGCTTCAGTCTGTAATTATATTTACCTACATTTATTCCTCTGTCAAAAAATGAATAAGATACCGGGTGTGCAGAATTTCCATTTCCCTGAACTGATCCAATCTTTTCCCATTCAGCGGAACTTTGAGTTGTTCTTTCAATTTCGAATCTTGAATTATTATCTTCCGAAGCAGTTGTCCAGTTAAGCGTCACTTCATTTCCATGAACTAAAGAAACGAATGATGTAAGTTCAACGGCTAATACAAAATCAAAGTCCATGTAACACGCTGTAAGATTGGATCCGTCATCAGCAAGAAGTCTCAGGTAACTGTAACCAAAGTAAAAACTGTAAACATAATGAAAATGCACAATCTGGGTATACGGAAAAGTTAATACAAGAGGCAGTGATGGAGTAAAGGTCACTCCGGTAACCGGTGGGAAAAAAAATGATGAAAGAGTTACATTGTCACTGTCTGCATCAAATACTTTTATATCAAAATCTACAATGTCGCCGTCTTCTAATAGGAGAACATCTCCGCAACCCAGAGCACCCAAGTTAATGCCGTTAATTTTTCCGTTTGAGATTGTAATGACAGGACCGAATGGAGCTGTTCTGAAATTCCACACACTTGAAATCAGGAAGTTATTTGAAGCGTAT
>JBBRTN010000284.1:0-3772 GCA_038244395.1 Ignavibacteria bacterium | reverse complement strand
GCTTCCATATTCAGCATACAGCTTATTACGGAATATCTCTATCTCGATAAAAACATTTTAGGAAAATTCAGCGGTTGGAATGACAGAATAAACTTTCCGGGAACGGTGAATGAAAATAACTGGAGAATGACGCTTCCGGTATCATTAGAGCAATTGAACGGGCTCGCAATAAATCAAATAATAAAAGAAATAAATTTTAAAAACGGCAGGATATAGCTTCAGCCAAATCTTACCCTTAACTTTATATCTTTAAACTAATTTATATTAATTCTATGTTTCTCCATAATTTTTCTTACCATTTCTAAATTCAAGTAATGATTAAACGAACCGAACGTCCTGTGTATTCCCCCGAATTCCGGAAGAGGCGCGCATTGAACTGGCTCACTCTCGGATTCACATATGCCGCAATGTATATGGGAAGATACAATCTTTCTTTTGCGAATAAGTCATTGTCGGATAATTACGGCTGGGATAAAACACAGATAGGAGCTATCATCACCGCAGCACTGACGATTTACGGATTGTCGGCTATGTTCAACGGACCCATCGCCGACAGGATAGGAGGCAGAAAAGCAATGCTTATTGGCTCGATAGGAACTGTAGTCTTTAACCTGTTCTTTGGACTTGGTGCTTACTTAAAATTTTTCGGGACAGGGACTTTGCTCTTAACATACTTTGCGAGTGTCTGGTCCTTAAATGCATACTTTCAGTCTTACAGCGCTCTTGCGTTGATTAAGGTTAATGCAGGTTGGTTTGCAGTCAGTGAGCGCGGCGTTTTCTCTGCAATATTCGGCTCGATGATTCAGAGCGGGAGAGCTTTGATATTTATTATCGGTGGATTTATTGTAACGGTGCTTCCATGGCAATGGGTGTTTTTCATTCCTGCTGCAATAGTTGCCGTGATGTCATTCATTACTTTTTTGTTCGTCAGAAACCTTCCAACAGACGCGGGGCTTCCTCCGCTGGATACTGAAGACGCAACAAGCGGCGATACGGGGAAAGTTGATTTCAAATATGTTTTCAATAAAGTAATATCTAACCCCATAGCAATAACGATTGCAGTAGCGGAATTTTGCACGGGGTTTGTCAGACACGGATTCGAACAATGGTTTCCAAGATACATGCAGGAATATCAGCATCTTGCGCTTGACTCGGCAATTTTTCAGACCGGCGCTTTTGGAGTTGTGCTTGCCGGAATAGCCGGAGCATTCATTGCAGGTTATTCATCAGACTGGCTTTTTCAATCGAGAAGAACACCGGTCGCATTTATCGGATACATATTAATTATTTTTTCACTGCTTGTAGTCTGGTTTGCCAGGGACATTAACTTTATCATCATTGCGTTTATATCAAACTCACTCGGTATAAGCATGGTTCATTCAATGCTCTCCGGAACGGCTTCAATGGATTTCGGGGGACAGCGTGCTGCTGCTACTGCGGCGGGAATGTTTGACGGAATGCAGTACATAGGAGGCGCGGCTGTAGGTGTTGGTGTCGGATGGCTGCTTGATAATTTCGGCTGGGGCTCGTGGAGTCCCAGTATGATTGGATTTGCAGTGGCTGGCGCATTACTGATGTTAAAATTATGGAATGCAAAACCTAAACCGAGAACTCCGCTTGCCATACCGGGTACAGTTATTAAGTAACCTATTTTTAAACATGCCGGTTTAAAATAAATATTATGAATGAACATCCAAATAATCCTATGCACGGTAAGACTCTGGAAGACATTGTAACGCAACTGCAGGAACATTACGGATGGGAAAAATTAGGTCAGCTGATAAACATAAAATGTTTTAATGAAAACCCGGGAATAAAATCGAGCCTGATATTTTTACGAAAGACACCATGGGCAAGAAAAAAAGTTGAAGAGCTGTATTTAAAAAATATTATTAAAAAATATTATTAAAAAATATTATTAAAGTATTAAAGATTATTAGATTGTGTAATGTTAAATTAACTGACCAAACAGCTGCCATAAAAAAAACTAAAAGCCTTATTCAAAATAAATAAATGCTTAAACTTTTTAATACATTATCACGCAGCAAAGAAGAGTTTATCCCGATAGATCCCGGCAAAGTCAGGATGTACAGCTGCGGACCGACTGTATATCATTTTATGCACATTGGAAATCTGAGAACATTTTTCTTTGAAGACATTCTTGTCAGAGTTTTGAAATATAATGATTATAAAGTAAAATATGTGATGAACATTACTGATGTAGGTCATCTTGCCGATGATAGTGATGACGGCAGCGATAAGATGGAAGAGTCGGCAAAGCAGCAAGGCAAAAGCGTTTGGGATGTCGCAAAGTTTTATACGGATGTATTCAGGAATGATGTAATACAGATGAATATTATGCCGCCTGATATTTATACTAAAGCAACTGATTATATAAAAGAGCAGATTGAAATGGTAAAATGTCTTGAAGAGAAAGGATACACATACATCACAAGCGATGGAGTTTATTATGACACTTCAAAATTTCCCGATTACGGAAAGTTAGCACGGCTTGATATAAAAGGCCTTCAGGAAGGCGCGAGGATTGAATTTTCCGCTGAGAAAAAAAATATTACTGATTTTGCATTATGGAAGTTTTCTCCTAAGAATGAGAAGAGGCAGATGGAATGGGAATCGCCGTGGGGCAAAGGTTTTCCCGGATGGCATATCGAATGCTCGGCAATGAGCAAAGCCGAATTAGGAAATCATTTTGACATTCATTGCAGCGCGATTGACCATATACCTATTCATCATACAAATGAAATAGCACAGTCGGAGGCTTGTAACGGAGAGAAGTTTGTTAATTACTGGGTTCACGGGGAATTTCTCGATATGGGTAATGAAAAAATGTCCAAGTCACTTGGAAATTTCGTCACGCTGCAAACCCTTATGGATAACGGCTTCAGCCCAATGGAGTACAGATATTTCCTGCTTATGGCTCATTACAAAAGAAAACTTAAATTTTCATTTGAAACTCTCGACGCGGCGAAAAACGGATACAAGAATTTACTGGGAAAGATTGCCAATCTAAAGGAGTCAATGGTTGATGGTGAATCGTCAATTATGAATAGTGAATGGAGAGAGAAATTTATTGAATCAGTAAATGATGATTTGAACATGCCTCAGGCAATGGCTGTTCTCTGGGATATGCTTCGTGATGAGAAACTTTCATCAGGTGAGAAGCTCCTGCTTGCATTTGATTTCGACAGAGTATTCGGACTCGAACTAAATAAAGCAGGAATTGAAAAAAGCGATTTGGATATACCCGAAGAAATTTCTCTTCTCGCTGAAAGAAGAAATGAAGCGAAGATGAATAAGGATTTCGGGCTTGCGGATGAAATCAGGAATGAAATTAAAAATAAGGGCTTTGAGGTACTGGATAAAAAAGACGGAGTCGAGATAAGAAAATTAAAATAAAATAATATGCGGCACACTCGTGTGCGACGCGTAAGCGCATAAACTCATAAATAAGATTACTGTACTGCCTGCTTCCAAATAGTATCAGGAACTAAATTTTCAATTACATCATAAAGATCCTGTACTCCTTCGAGATATTCTGTTTTAACCTGGTCAGGAATTTCAATTGTATTCTGATGCTTCAAAGTAATAACCATAGTCTTGGTCGGTCCTCCGACAACGGTCTGATCGGATTTAAGGTCGGCAGGACTGACACTGAGGACATTGCTGTTTGCCAGCGCTTCGTTCAGATCTTTCCTATCCTGCTTATTTAATATAAATGTATAGTCATTTGATGCTGTGCCTTTTACAAATG
>JBBRTN010000283.1:0-3775 GCA_038244395.1 Ignavibacteria bacterium | reverse complement strand
ATATATATTTGTAATAAAATTTAAAGATAACATAAGTTCACTAATAAATTTATGGATTTAGAAAAAATAAAGAAAAATTCGAACTGGAATCCTTCAGAGGGAGACTATTCAAAAAATTATGTTTCTTACGAAAGAAGAATGGAGAAAAAAAAGCACAGGAGAAAACTGTTTTTTCTGATCCTTTATATTTTGATTTTAATTTCATGTATTTTTATTTTTTATAACAGGAGCTGAACCTTTATGACGAATGTAATATCAAATAAACCAAACTGGAAACTGGCATTTGGAATACCGATCTGTATTTCTATAGCATGCTATCTCATAACTCTTTCAGCACAGTTCAGATCGAACCCGGACATGCTGTCAACGGCTATTGTACTTGATCTGGTTATTTCGGCGCCTTTATTTTATTATTTAGCTATAAGAAAGAGCAGCGTTTCCAAATTGACGGTGATAAGGATTTTTATTGCCGGTGTGATTATTGCCGGACTGATATTGAAATCTGATTCAAATTATTTGCTTCATATTATCAAAATATGGATTTCTCCTGTGGCTGAAGCTGCGGTAATATTTTTTATCGGCAGGAAATTTTTTCTTGCGAATAAAAAAGCAAAGTTGTCAGGAAGAAACAGTATAGATTTTCTTACTCATTGCAGAAAAGTATTATTTGATGTTACGGGTAGTGAAAAGGCGGGAAATATTATTTCATCTGAGATAGGAGCACTGTATTATGCTTTCTTTGGAAGGAAAGACAGGGATATAGACTATAAATCAAAGTTTACTTCATACAAAGAAAATGGCATCCTTCTTATACTCGGCACCTTCCTGATTTTATTTTTAATTGAAACAACAGGGATACATTTTCTTTTGGTATCATGGAATCATACTCTTGCATGGGCAGTAAGTGTTCTGAGTTTGTATACATGCCTGCAGCTGTTCTCTCATATGAGGGCTGTGAAAGCCAGAGCAATCACACTTAATGACAATTTTAATGAGTCACCTTCAGTGGAAATTTATAACGGTCTTGCCGGAGATGCGGTTATTAAATACGACAATATTGAGAGGATTGAAATTTCGGACAAGAATCCTGCTGACTGTGAAGCTGTAAAGATTGCGCTTCTCCGTAAATTAGAAAAGCATAATTGTATTATTTATCTGAAGCAGCCGGTTCAGGTAACAATATTATTTGGCATAAAGAAAAATGCCGGAGCAGTTATGTTTTTTGTTGATAGGGTTAAAGATTTTGCACGTGAGGTGAATTCAAAACTTTGAATTAATATTTCGCGGTGATTTATCCGAACTGAACACTAACTTTCTTATCCATTTAAACTACTTATCATTTTATCAGGAACATTTTTTTAGTCTCGGTATGGAATCCATTTGTTAATTTGTAGAAGTAGACTGCGCTGGGTAAGTCCAGGCCTGAAAATTCGACTTCGTAGCTTCCCGGATCTAATTTTTCATTAACGAGTTTTGCTACTTCTTTTCCTAAAGCATTATAAACAGTGAGCCGGGAGAACGGATTGAAAATCCGTTCTCCCGCAGGCACATCGAATTTTATTTTAGTCGTTGGACTGTACCGAGTCAAGAGGTATATTATTTTCAACAAGGTCTTTAAGATTTAGTGGTCAGCCCTGATGTATAAGCATTGAAAGAATTGTGGCAGTATATGTCTTTGTAGTCGAGCCGATGTGAAATATTGTCAGGCAATTTTTTATGTAAGTTTGTAGATTTATAGAGAGTAATAAGAGTAATAGCTAAATCGATTTTAAAACGAAGGGAACGGCATGAATAAAAGCCGTTCCGATATCAAAAGTATTCAGGAGGTTTTTATTTCAAACAAGCTTATGGTCGTACCCGGTAAGGAAGTCCCATGTATGTAGATGAAAAAAGTGAAGTTGAATTGTTGAATAATGAACTCCTTGTGTCAGCACTTATAAATCCGTTGTGCATACCTTGCGGATGGTGAGGATAAATTTCAAATGCCTTTTCATAAGTTCTGTCAAAACCGGAACCATTCGGGATCTGAGAAGTCATGACAAATCTTTCCCTGTGGAATCCAAATGAATTTCTTTCCCAATGATATGCAACAATGTCTGTATCGCTTTGATTACTTGTCAGATAAACTTTCGTGCGGATTTGGTCGCCTCTGTTGGCTTCGTATAAAGCATTTCCGCCAAAGAACCTTGCATTAAAAATGTTAGATGTAAAGTCAGGTCCGTTTAATGTTAAAACGAGATTGTTGTTTTTGTAAAACTCAACTTTATTTATTATAATATTATCCTTGCCAATTTGCGGAGTTTTTGTCTCACCGTCTATAGCCGAATATTGAAATACTCTCCAGTTGAATCTGGGATTTTGTCTTCTTCCCATTCTCTTAAAAATCACTAATCTTTTTTGGTCCTGAGTAAAAGGCTTCACTGTAGAATCCAGGGATCCGTTGACATAACCAATGATAATGAAATCTCCGGTTATAGATCTTGTAACCAGAACATTCTTCAAAGAATCTCCTACTGCAGTAATATTTGTGCTGACATTTACATTAGTGATTCTTCGTCCCCACCGTAATAGAGAATCAATCGGTGTTTCAATCCCGTTATCATTATTCATAGTCGGTCCTTGGGAATCAAAATCAGAGACTTCATTGGCAAAAAGATTGTCGTCGTCGTCTGAGTTACTGCTGAAGGCAGTGTTTATAGCGGTTGAGCTAAGGTATTCATCATCTGATTGAGCAGCCGGCTCCGTTACATTATCCTTATTACAGCCGGAAATATATAACGACAGAATTACGGAGACGGATAAAATGACAATGCTAAAAAATATTTTGAGATGTTTCATGAAATTATTCCTTTCGTGTTTGTTAAAATGATTATTTTTTGGAATTCGTTCCTTTAGACAGGAAGAGAATATAAAAGTTTAATAGGGAACTTTGATGAAATAATTTCTCTTAAAACTGCCTTACCGATTTGCAATTATTATGTCAATAGATTATTGTAATTTTACAAACTCTTAAACTGATGAATCCGTATACATTTTAACAATTCAAAATAAATTCAAATAAATAATTTTCTTATGCGAAATACACTTAAACTTTTCATTAATTCCGTTGCAGCAATTCTTTTTGTTTTCATAATTTACAGACATGATATATTTTCACAGGCAAAATTTATCTCCGATGGAAAATATAAATATGAGACTGTTGAAGGAGATCCTCTCAAAGCAAGGATCTATACTCTTGATAACGGACTTAAGGTATATATGACCGTGAATAAAGATGAGCCGAGAATACAGACCTACATTGCAGTTGCCACCGGCAGCAAAAATGATCCTCACGATGCGCAGGGATTATCTCATTATCTTGAGCACATGGTTTTCAAAGGCACGGATAAATTCGGAACAAAAAATTACGAACTGGAAAAGCCCTTAATTGATACTATCATTGCTCTTTATGAACTTCGCCGGGCAACGACTGACCCCGATGAAAGAAAAGAAATTTATCACAAAATTGACAGTGTTTCTTTCCTCGCATCGGAATATGCAATCGCAAATGAATATGATAAAATGATAGCAGGTATCGGTGGAACCGGAAGTAATGCTCATACTTCTGTAGAAGAAACTGTTTATGAATGCGATATTCCTTCAAACCAAATTTCAAAGTGGCTGACGATCGAAGCGGAACGGTTCAGGAAACCCGTTATGAGATTATTCCATACGGAACTCGAGGCTGTATATGAAGAAAAAAATATAGGTCTTGATAACGATAACAGAAAAGTAT
>JBBRTN010000282.1:0-3782 GCA_038244395.1 Ignavibacteria bacterium | reverse complement strand
GTATTTTTCATTGAGTGCATTTAGTTCATCAGGGTATTTTTCATAAGCATTCATAGTCCTGTTTCTGTCTGCATCTTTATCAAGAAACTTATCATAAAAATTAACGCCGATGTATCCGCCGTTTTTTGCGATTGCCTTAATTTGTTCATCAGTAAGATTTCTGTAATGCGGATTTAGTGAATAACAATCCGAATGTGAAGCAATAATAGGTGACTTTGTATTCTCAATGACATCCCAGAATCCCTGCTCGCTAAGATGAGAAACATCTACAAGCATTCCTACTTCATTCATTCTCTTTACAACCTGGATTCCAAACTCAGTCAAACCACCTGGCTTTCCCTGCTCCACTGCATCCCTGGCTGAAGTTGAAATCACATTGGAGTTGTTCCATGTCAGACCGATATACCTTACTCCAAGATCAAAAAAAGTATTTATGTTATCCAGATTCTTTTCGATTGCGGTTCCTCCTTCAATGCCGATCATTCCGCAAATTTTTTTCTCGTTTGTAATTCTGATTATATCATCGTATGTTTTTGCAAATTCAAGGTCGGAAGAATTTTCATTTTCTATATTCTTCAGCCTGTCAATCTGAGACATGACAAAGCCATAAGACTTGTTCAGTTTATTAATAGGTATCCATACTGCAAAAACCTGCACATCTACACCTCCTGCTCTGAGTCTCGGAAGGTCAGATTGCGTGAAGCTGTTTCTCTGTCCAAAGACTGCGCCTTTATCGAAGACCTTCCAGATAAAATCATTATGAGTATCTACCAGTATCGCATCGTAATGAATTTGAAGATAATTCTTTTGTTGTGAACTGTCCTTTTGAGTTTTCTCTTTTTCCAACCGCTGATTATTATTTTTTGTATTTTCAAAACCTGAGTAAGTCAATGTTACCGGGCTTTCAGGCGGATCTTCTTTCAAAAAAATTTTATTATTGAAAAGCAGGACAAGCATAACAAGTATTGCCGCAAGAAACAATAAGAAATACTTTCCGCCGTTATTCATTTCTTATTTTGATGATATTTAATTTCCAAAATACAATTACAAGGTCCCGGAATAAATGCCGTAATACTTATTTTCAATACTCCAGATCATCTTCAAGAAATGAAGACATGTCCGTGTTAATTGCAACCTTCGCAAGCTCAAAATGACTTTCAGGAACAAAAAATTTTATAGGACGCCTTAAAGCAATCCTTCCCATCGTTGTATTAAATGTTTCCATTGTTATAGCAATGTTATAGTCACCCGTTACCCTGAAAGGAATTTCTTCATCAGTCAGCTTTGCCTTTATAAGGTTTGCTTCCATAGGGTCGTATGTGACATATACCTCAACCATTATTTTTCTTTCTGATTAAAGTTAAGCATCGGTGTAAGCTTCTGGTCATAAGGAGCAATTACAAATGAATTGTTCGGTGAGTTAACAAGTTCTTTCAGAGTTTCTATATATTTCCATTGCAGGTATGAATTGCTTATTGTGCTGTTAATAATTCTCTGGGCTTCCGCTACACCCTGCGCCTCGACTGTCTTTCTTTCTGCTTCCTGCTTCTCCTTCTGCAAAACATAAACCATCTGCTGTGCCCGCTGCTCGGCAGCTATCTTTTCATCAATAGCTTCCCGCACTTTCAGTGGCAGCTCTACATTTCTAAGCAGCACTTTTTCTAAAATTATTCCTCTTCCTTCAAAAGATTTTTCGAGCTTCTTTCCAACGTCATTAACATAATCATCCCGCTTAGATGAATAAATATCCGTTGCGACAAAATTTACAGCGACATCCCTGATTGCAGTCCTGATAGCCGGCAAAACAATTTTCGATTCGTACTCCGGACCTATTGTTCTGATAAGATTCGGACCATCCTCAGCGCTTAGTCTGTACCAGACTGTTACATCAAGCAGCAAGGTCAATCCATCTGAAGAAAGAGTCTGTATCGGATCACTTTTGTTGCTTCTCACTTCGTTTACATCCTGATCATTAGAGCCGCTCATTGTATATGCCTGAGTTTTTATGTCGAGCTTTTCCACATCCATCAGAGGATTTATGAAATTCAATCCGCTTCTTAAGATTCCATCCTGCACCTGTCCGAATAATATCGGAACCCCTACTTCACCCGGTCCTATCTGCACTATCGATGCAAACAAAATCGCAATTAAGATTCCAATCCCTGCAGCTACTCGCAGAATATTTACTATCTTCTGAAAATTAAGATTATCATGGAGCTGGCTTCTTAAGACTGAAAGAACTATTATTGCCAAAACTAAAAAAATAATAAATGCTATCATCCTGATTCTGATTTAATTTTTAAATTTATTTTATATCTCAATCTCTTCCCGGCATCTCTCAGCTGTTCTTATTGTTTCTTTTAGATTTTCGCCGGTTACTGTTATGTGACCCATTTTTCTACCGTGCCTTGTTTCCTTCTTTCCGTAGTTGTGAAAATAAACTCTTCCGTTTGTTAAAATCTTTCCAAGCCTTTTCAGACCTGCTTCCCCGTTTCTTTCTCCGATAATATTTATCATGACTGCATTCTCTTCGCTCATTCCTGTATCACCCAGCGGAAAATTCATGATCGCTCTTATGTGATTTTCAAACTGCGAGGTATAGCATCCTTCTATTGTATAATGACCGGAGTTATGAACCCTTGGCGCAAGCTCGTTTACAAGTATCTTATCGTCCAGTAAAAACATCTCAATACCCATTACGCCGACATAATCAAGCTCTGTCACAATTTTCTTTCCTATCTCTTCGACTTTTTCTTTGATGTTTTGAAACAGGTTTCGGGATGCTATTACCATATTACAGATATGATTTTTTTGAATTGTTTCGACTACTGGGTATACTTTTATTTCTCCGGATTTATTTCTTACTATCTGTGTAGCTATTTCCTTATCAAACTTTATAAAGCTCTCGCACATTAGTTTTCCACGATGGGAAAGAGTCTCAAATGCCTTATCTACGTCTTGTGCAGACTTAATCTCAAAATTTCCCTTGCCGTCATAGCCCATCGTTCGTGATTTTAAAATTACCGGATAAGAATTCCTTTCGGTAAATTTCAAAATGTCTTCCCTGGTTTCTACTGCACAAAATTCAGCAACGGGTATATTAATTTTTTCCAGAGTCTCTTTTTGACGCATCTTATCCTGAATTAATTTCATAGTGCGCGAATCGGGATAAACCTTATTCCCGGTATCTTCCAGATATTTTATTTTTTGAAAATCAATGAACTCATTTTCGAGAGTAATGATATCACACTCACTGCTGAATTTCTTTAAACACTCCTCATCATTCCAGTTGCCTGTTGTTTCGTATTTTGTAATCTGTCCTGCCGGCGACTCCGCTTCTTTTGAAAGTATATGAAACTCGAATCCGTATCTGTAGCTTTCTTCCATAATCATTCTTGCAAGCTGCCCGCCGCCAAGTATCCCTATCTTCACTTTAATAATTTATGATTAGTGATTAATTATAATTATAATAATAATGATAATGAAAATGATGGGTTGAGAAAAATTTACATCACTAATTTTATTGACAGTATTACCTTATCTCCGGTTCAATAAAAAAAATCTATTTACCAATCAGGCTGTTATATTCGGTCTTGTTATCAAGTATGCTTACAGCTCTCTGAAGCTGTGTGTCAAAAGAAAACCCTGCTTCATATTGTTCATCTTCCGAGATCACTCTGGTATTGATTTCATTGGCGACACTCCTTAAAATTTCATCTTTCGCCATATCAATTTCTTTGCTCTCCCCTGCTTCGGTTTCAATCTCCACTTTATCAAGCATG
>JBBRTN010000281.1:0-3806 GCA_038244395.1 Ignavibacteria bacterium | reverse complement strand
TCCCGGGAATAAAAATCTTTTACCGATTCTTGTATCATTGCCCATGCCTATCCTGACAAGATCAACGTCTGCTCCGATCTTTTCACAAATGTTTGCTATCTCGTTCATGAAAGTAATTCTCGTTGCAAGATAAGAATTTGATGCATACTTTGTAAGCTCTGATGAACGCTCGTCCATAAAAATTATTGGATTGCCCTGTCTTACGAAAGGAGCAAAAAGTTCTTCCATCATTTTTCTTGCCTTCTCTGATTTTGTCCCGATTACAATTCTGTCCGGCTTCATAAAATCGTCCACTGCAAGACCCTCTCTTAAAAATTCGGGATTGGATACAACATCAAATTCGGCTTTGGTATTCTTTGAAATTGCCGCTCTCACTTTCTCTGCAGTCCCTACCGGTACCGTACTTTTGTTGACTATAACTTTATATCCGGTGAGAATTTTTCCTAAATCATCAGCAACCCCCAGTATGTATGAAAGATCTGCCGAGCCGTCTTCGCCCGGTGGTGTGGGTAATGCGAGGAAAACTATGTCGGCGGAATTTACTGCCTCTTCAAGTTCGGTTGTAAATTTTAATCTTCCTTCGGTTACATTTCTTTCGAATATGGTATCGAGATCAGGTTCATAAATAGGCATTATATTGTTCTTCAGCTTAGCTATTTTTTCCGTGTCAATGTCAACACATATCACATCGTTTCCGGTATCAGCTAAACAAGTACCGGTTACTAATCCAACGTACCCGGTTCCGACAATTGCAAGTTTCATTTAAATTTTTTTCCTTTCCGAATAATAATTATAGGTTATAGATTTTAAATTTTATGTTATTCATTTATGAACTTACAGGATTCAGTTAATTTCTTTTACCAAACCGTTTTCAAATTTATATTTTTTATCCGACCTTTCACAAAATGCAAATCCGTCATCATCAAAGTCCAGCCGTTTTCCCGCTTCACTTACCCAGCCGATAATCCTTCCAGGGTTTCCGACAACGAGAGCAAAATCAGGAACATCTTTTGTTACTACTGTTCCTGCCCCGATGAGACAGTGTTTTCCCAGTGTAGTGCCGCAGACAATCGTAGCGTTTGCTCCGATTGATGCGCCTTCTTTTACAAGAGTAAGAGAATAAAATTCAGCGCCTCTCTGAGGATACTTGCATTTCGGCAGAAGTATATTTGTAAACACCATTGAAGGTCCGCAGAATACATAGTCCTCTAAAGTCACTCCTTCGTATACGGCGACATTATTTTGTATCTTACAAAAATTTCCTATGCTGACGTTGTTTGCAACATTCACATTTTGTCCAAGTGTACAGTTCTCTCCAATATTAGCGCCGGGCTGAATATGAGAGAAATGCCATATCGATGTTCCTTTTCCTATCGTGACATTATCATCAACTATTGCAGTAGGGTGAACTTTATAATCTGACATTTATCTTTTTATATTTTTACTAATTCGGTTTGTGCCCGTTCGAGTGTCTCCAGTACTTCGATTGCATTTCTTCCGTCAGAGAGCGGCGCTTTGTGATTAACAACGCAGTCTTCAAAATGCTTCTGCTCAAGCTCAAGCGGGGATGTGTTGTCAAACTCTACATTCACAAAATCAGAATCCCGTTTTACGGGAAATCCGTTTACCATGTCAAAACCCTTTTCATATAATTTCAATTTATTTTCTTTTAACGTGTCTTCAAAAACCATCATTGATTTATCTCCGATTACGACAAGTCTCTGCTCCTTAAAAGGATGAAGCCAGCTGACATAAATGTGAGCATGAATGTTATTCTCAAATTTAAGATATGTCATCGTCGTATCCTGAATATTCTCCTGAACGAAAATTGCTCCCGTTGCCTTTACTTCGGATGGCACATCTCCGACAAAATACTGAATGATGGAAATATCATGCGGTGCAAAACTCCATAAAATATTTTCCTCCCTCCTTATCGTTCCAAGGTTAAGACGATTGCTGTAAATATACTGAAGTTTTCCGAGCCTGTCCTCATCAAGATATTCTTTTATTTTTAATATGGCAGGATGAAATAAAAGCAAATGACCAACCATCAGTATCAGGTCTTTTTCCAATGCAATATCATTCAGGATTTTTGCCTCGTCCGAGTTCAGTGTAATCGGCTTCTCCATCATTACATTTTTTCCTGCAAGCAAAAGATCTTTCCCAATGTCAAAGTGAGTCTCCGCAGGCGTTGACACAATTACTGCCGTGATGCTTTCATCATTTAAAATTTCGTTTATATCGTTTGTAAATTTTATTTTATCAGAAACTTCTTTCACTTTCTTTTCACTAACGGGAAAATTATCACAGCAGTATTTAAGCTTTCCTCCGAACAGCCGGTATGCTGTCCTCACATGATTCATTCCCCAGTTTCCACATCCTATTATTGCAAGATTAAATTCACTCATTCGTTAATAACCATTTATAATTAAAAATTAAAATTAAAGTAACATAAAAATTAAAACGGCATTGCCGATCATGCTTTATAAAGTTTTTTCCCCTTAAATTTTTTGAATGCATTCCTGGAGTCAACTATTATCTTTGCATTATCAAAAATCAGTTTGTAATCATAATATGAATGATCTGTAGAAAGCAATACGAGGTCATATCTGGTAATATTTTTCTTTGTCAGCGCAACTGATTTCTTGTTAAATTCATATTTTCTCAGCTTTGGAATCGTAGTAACATAATCATCACTGTAATCAACCACAGCTCCTTCATCCTGTAAAAGTTCGATAAGTTTCAGAGAAGGCGATTCACGCAGGTCGTCAATATCTTTTTTATATGATAATCCCAGCAGCAATATTTTTGCGCCGTTCAAACATTTTTTATTTTCATTAAGCGCATGTGAAACTTTGCTGACTACGTATTCCGGCATTGCTGTATTTATTTCACCTGCAAGCTCTATGAACTTGGTTGAAATTTCATACTCCCTTGCCTTCCATGTAAGATAAAATGGGTCGATGGGTATGCAATGTCCGCCAAGCCCGGGACCCGGATAAAACGGGGTAAACCCGAATGGCTTTGTAGATGCGGCTTCTATTACTTCCCAGATGTCGATTCCCATTCTGTCAAAAACAACTTTCAGCTCATTGACAAGAGCAATATTAATAGACCTGAAAATATTTTCGAGAAGTTTTGTCGATTCAGCCGCCTTTGTCGAAGATACCGGAATAATCTTTACGATTACTTTTTCATAAATAAGCTTTCCTATTTCTATGCATTCTTTTGTTACGCCTCCTAAGACTTTTGGAATTGTTGATGTAGAATATTTTTCATTATTAGGATCTTCTCTTTCAGGTGAAAAACACAGATAAAAATCTTTACCAACTTTCAGGCCGTTGCTTTCAAAAATTTTGAGAAGAATTTCATCAGTCGTGCCGGGATAAGTAGTACTTTCCAGTGAAATGAAATGTCCCTTGCGCAGATTTTTTCCGATTGTTTCAGCTGTGTTTACTACGTAGCTCATATCTGGCTCTCTGTTGTGATTTAACGGAGTCGGTACGCAGATGATAATGGCGTCTGCTTCCTTGAGCCTTTTAAAATCGGTGGTTGCGGTGAGAGTCTTCTTTTCAACAGCTGATTTAATTTTATCTGACGGGATGTGCTTTATGTAGGATTTTTTTTCTTTGAGGATTTTTTTTATTTTAAATTCATCCAGATCAAATCCGATTACCTTTATCCCTTTATGTGCAAACTCAAGTGCGAGCGGTAATCCAACATATCCTAATCCTATTATTCCTACTGTAAAATTATTTTCAATTACTTTATCTTTTAGATTCAAACAATTCCCTTCTGTTTTTTTT
>JBBRTN010000280.1:0-3822 GCA_038244395.1 Ignavibacteria bacterium | reverse complement strand
AATGTAAACAGCATGGAGTTAGGTTTTAGTAATCTCATTACTTTATAATTTAATTCCTGATAGCCCTTCAGAGCAGTAAACAAATTCTTCTTTGATTTTGTAAATGACGGTGGATCGAGGATTATAAAATCAAATCTTTCTGATGTCTGAAATAAATCATTTACGTAGTCAAATACATCCTTACGAATAAAATTAATCTTGTTAAGATTATTTAAAGCAGCATTTTGCCTTCCAGATTCTATTGAATGCTCTGATGAATCAACAGCGGTTACTTCTGCTGCACTCGCATATGCGGCATTTAAAGCGAACCCTCCTTCGTTGCAGAATAAATCCAGGACTTTATATTTTTCATTCATATACTTTCTCAGCAATAACCTGTTCTCACACTGGTCAAGATAAAAACCCGTCTTCTGACCTTTCAGCAGATCAATCTTATATTTAATACTATCAATTTCCGCAATGAAGCTTTTATCTTTGCGCTCGCTGAACTCACTGCTTTCGTAAATTATCCCCTCCCTTTTTTCAAGTCCTTCAAGCGTCCGGAGATCACTGTTATTCTTCTCCACAACAAGGGATGCTTTAAAATTATCTGAAAGTATTTCTCTTATCATATCAAGAAATTCATTCATGCCAAATGAAAATATCTGCACGGAATACTTATCTTCGAACTTATCAATAATCAGTCCGGGTAAAAAATCACTTTCACTGTTAACCACTCTGTAAATTTCTTTTTCTGGGTTTACTTTTTTTCTTAACGAATTTGCCATACTGATTCTTTTAAAAAAGAATGCCTTGTCAATTGATTCATCTTTGTCAGTCAAATGACGATATGCAATCAAAGAATTTTTATTGACGAAACCTTTTCCGAGAAATTTATTATTTCCCGAAAACAACTCTACGATCTCTCCGTTCTTTTCGACTCCTTCGGTTCTCTCTATTTCATTGCTGAATATCCACTGATGTCCGATACTCAGCCTCCTCTCTTCATTTTTCTTTAATGTGATTCTTGCCATAATTGCATTATTAATTATTAATTTTGTAATGTCATTCCCAAATCAATTTCGATCATGCATTTAAAATGTCCTTTTGGGCAGCTCTCTCTCCCTATATGTGTGCATGGTCTGCATTTTAAATTTATTATCTCTATTGATTCTGATTTGTTTAGCTGTGGAAAGAAACCAAATTCTCTCACTGTTGAACCGAATACTGCTATTACTTTCTTATTAAGAGTCTCTGCAAAATGAAGTATTGCGCTGTCATTGCAGACTACATAGTCGCTGTGAAATAAAATATTTGCAAGCTCCGGCATTGAAAGATTGCCCGACATGTTCTTCACATTCCCGCACTGCGACTGGATAAAATTACAAATCCTTTTATCATTATCCGAATTGTCACCGACGAGAATTACCTTTGTTAATAATTCCTTCCCGTTCGCTTTTTCCTTCTCATTCAGCTCTTTAATATACTCTACAAACTTTTCAGCGGGATATGTTTTTGTAAAATGCCTCGAGCCCGGAGCAATGACTATATATTTATCTTCAATAATTCTTTCCTTTTCGTAATTAAGTTCGGAAGTAAGAAATTTATAATCGGAATCATTAAGGTATTCTTTGATTGTTAATAAATATTTTCTGTAAACGGGAACAATTTCCCTGAATAAATTAAGTTTGAATTTTACCAGAAGGAATTTCTTCAGATTTTCTTTTCTGTACCTGCGTATTCTTTTGCCGTTAAGCAGACTTACAAATATACTCCTGAAATTTTTATGAATATCAATAATAAGGTCGTAATCTTCTCTGCCGATTTTCTTTCTTAAAGAACTTAAAGTTTCATCCGCAGCAAATACTTTATCAATATCGGGATTCATGGAAATCAATTCTCCGTAACTCTTCTTTGTCAGAAAATGTATTTGTGAGGCGGGAAATTTTTCTCTTAACTTTTTCAGAAGCGGGAAGGATAATATTATATCGCCAAAAGATGAAAAGCGTATAACTAATATTTTTTTCAGTTCAGGCAAGAGGTATTAATTAATTCCTGGTTTCCGTAACGTCGAGAAGCTGGTGCTCAAAATCATCTACTCTTATTCCGGACATCATAAGTTCAATTAATCCATTACCGTATTTATTCAAAAAGTATGTAATATTCAGAGACCTTTCCTGGAGTGTATTGCCCGGATAAATATTAAGCAGGACTTTTTTTAACTGTCCTGATATGACTTCATTTTGTTTTGCCTGCGAGTTATTGAATTTTTCCTTTGCAATTTCAAGCGAATCCATAAACTGTTTGTTTCTTTTATTAAATGAATCCGTTTGGTTTGCGTCTATCCTGGATAGTTCCTTTTCATAAGTATAGAAGACTCCGGTTAATTCTTCCTTAAGGTCGGAAAATATCTGGTCTGCACTGACTTCAGAAATATTCCTCAGTAACTTTTTATTTAAGTCCTTTTCTTCAAAGAGTTCATTGAATTTCAGATTATTCTTTTCCAAAAAATTCTTCACTTTGGTTTCAAGTATTGTAACTGATGTCCTCGGATATATTACCGGCATCGGAATATTAAAAAATTTATATACATCTTTAAACTGGGCGAAGTAAGATATCTCAGAAGGTCCGCCAATGTATGCCACCGTCGGCAGGAGATAGTCCTGACAAACCGGACGTGTCACCACGTTCCAGCTAAAGCGCTCAGGGTTTGTTTCGAGAATTCCGAATAATTCCTCCCGGGAAAATTTTTGCCGGGAATGTTTCAGCGCATAAATTTCATTTTCTCTCGGCTCCAGTAGGTAACGGTTTCCTTCGTGAATGTAAAATAAGTTTATTGCCCTGGGTTTTACCTGTACAGAAAATTTTTCCTCAAGCTCCACGGAAGTATTTATTACTTTCTCACAAACCTGCGGAGAAGATTTCAGTTCGGTTTCAAACACAGGTTTTAAATATCTCTTTATCTTTTTATCAGATGGGTCAATGAAAATTAATCCCCTGTCTTTCAGCAGATTGTTAAAAAATCTGGCAAAGGAAGTTTTAATTTCCATTCCTTCCTGATAAGATTCTCTTACCGATGCAAATAAATTCTCACTGAAATCGGTTTTATTAAGCGAACCCTCTAAATCATTTATAAACTCATTAATAAATTTATCCAAAACTATGGTGCCGGTCGGCTTTAAATATTTTTCGGATTCAGTGCCGTTTTCAAAATATTTAATATTCTTTAATTCATTTTCTTTTGAAATAATATTTATATTATTGATCTCGGAAAAATCATGGTCATCCGCCTCCAGCCAGAATACAGGGACAAATTTATATTCGGGAAACTTATTATTAAGCTTACCGGCTAACTGAATCGTATTAATGGCTTTTAGAATTGTATAGTAGGGTCCGCTCAGAAAACCAAGCTGCTGGCCCGTTACTACCGCAAAGGTATCATGCTCATTCAGAAGCTGAATATTTTCAAAGGTTTTTTCTGAAGAATTGAAATTTCTGTTCTGCTCTTTTAAAATTTCACAAATATCATTTCTGAAAAAATTTTTACCGTTTAAATATGTCTGCTTTTTCAATTCTATGCATTTTAAAAAATCATCATCGCTTTTAAAATCATATTCATAAAATTTTTTCAGAGCATCGAAATTATTTATGTAGGTTAAGAAAAGCTCGCTGTAAGAAGGAAGAGAGCTGTAGGGAATTGACATCTGATAAGTATAGTTTATCGTTAATTACTAAATTTTATTGAAAATAATCATTAATATTCAAACATTAAATTAATTTAATTTTGCAGGGACTTAAAAGATGTAAATAAGATAGTGATAGGAAATGACATGCGCCTTTATT
>JBBRTN010000279.1:0-3824 GCA_038244395.1 Ignavibacteria bacterium | reverse complement strand
AGGATCCCTTCAATCATTATGCTTGTCGGACTGCAGGGTTCGGGTAAGACTACTTTTGCGGCAAAGCTCGCGAAATATCTGAAAGCAAAGGGAAAGAATCCCGTGCTGGCTGCCTGCGACGTTTACAGGCCCGCAGCTATTGAGCAATTGAAAATTTTAGGAAAGCAGGCAGGCATCCCGGTTTATTCCGATGACAATGAAAAAGACCCGCTTAAAATATCCAGAGCCGCAATCGAATATGCGAAGCAAAATGCAAGAGACACATTAATAATAGATACAGCCGGCCGACTCGCAATAGATGATATCATGATGAATGAAGTTTCCGGAATTAAAAAAGAACTTAATCCGGAAGAAGTTTTGTTTGTAGTTGACTCGATGACAGGACAGGATGCGGTAAACACTGCAAAAACATTCCATGAAAAGCTGGATTATAACGGAATTGTTCTTACAAAATTAGACGGCGATACACGTGGCGGTGCTGCATTATCAATTAAAGCTGTTGTCA
Organism: Ignavibacteria bacterium; assembly: GCA_038244395.1. GTDB lineage: Bacteria > Bacteroidota > Ignavibacteria > Tepidaquicellales > Tepidaquicellaceae > JAGPCH01. The sequence continues at coordinate 3,319 of JBBRTN010000279.1, read as the reverse complement.
ATGTTCCGATTAAATTTTCGGGTATAGGTGAAAAATTAGATGCTATAGAACAGTTTCATCCTGACAGAATGGCTTCAAGGATTCTTGGAATGGGAGATATAGTTTCCTTTGTTGAAAAGGCTCAGACAGATTTTGATGAAACGGAAAGCGGAAAGATAGAAGAAAGACTCAGAAGAAATAAATTTGATTACAATGATTTTCTTGCATATATGAATCAGATAAAAAAGATGGGTTCATTATCCGGACTTCTTGCAATGATACCGGGCGCAAATAAACTGGTGAAGAATCAGGAAGTTGATGATTCGGTTTTAACAAAAATTGAATCTGTCATCTTATCTATGACTAATCAAGAGCGCGGGAATCCTAATTTATTAAACGGTTCAAGAAGAAGAAGAATAGCAGACGGCAGCGGAAATCCGATTCAACAGGTTAACAGAGTGATAAAGCAGTTTGAAGATATGCAGAAGATGATGAAGCAATTTAATAAAGACAAGGGAAGAGGATTAATGAAGAGAATGAAATTACCTGCAAACCTTATGAACGAACTCAAGGCTTAATAATAAATATTCATAAAAAGATTTTTTATAAATAAAATAAATATCTAACAATTGGTTAAATTAAGATTAAAAAGAATGGGAAAAACACACTATCCGGTTTACAAGATAGTGGCTGCGGATTCCCGCTTCCCAAGAGACGGAAGGTTCATTGAATCAGTCGGGACATATAATCCAAATCTGGATCCTATGGAAGTTACATTAAAAGAAGTAAGAATAAAATACTGGCTTAATGTAGGCGCACAGCCAACAGATACAGTAAGAAATTTATTTAAAAAAGAAGGACTCATGCTGAGACTGCGCCTTGAAAAGAAAGGTGTATCCGCAGAAGAAATAGAATCCGAAGTTCAGAAATTTTTGTCATTGAAGGAATCTAATATATCAAGAGACAGAGATAAAAAAGCAAAGAGAAAATTAAAGCAGAAAGCAGGCAAGGATGTAAAAGAAACTGATGCAAAAGCTGAAGTAAAAGCTGAACCAAAAGTAGAACCAAAACCTGAAGTAAAAGAAGAACCAAAGGCTGAAGTAAAAGAAGAACCAAAGGCAGAAGTAAAAGAAGAACCAAAGGCAGAAGTAAAAGAAGAACCAAAGACAGAACCAAAAGAAGAACCAAAAGCTGAAGTAAAAGAAGAACCAACAACAGAACCGAAAGCAGAACCAAAAGCAGAATAAGAGTTTTATAATTATATCCAACTCACTGTTCTTAAATTAAATGAAGGAGTTCCAAATATGAAAGAATTCATTGAGTTCATTGCTAAAAATCTTGTTGACAATCCTGAAGCTGTAAGAGTGGAAGAGATTAATGAAGATGAAAACAAGATTAAGTTTATTCTTCACGTAGAAGACAAAGAAACAGGAAAGGTAATAGGAAAAATGGGAAGAACCGCGAAAGCTATACGCACGCTTCTTTCTGCGGTCGCATCTAAACAGGGCAAGAGGGCTATTATGGAAATTCCGGATAAGATAAAAAGAGAATCTGAATTAAATTAAAATTTGTTAGACCACAATAATTTTATAGCGATTGGAAAAATAACCAAGACCATCGGTATAAAAGGAAATCTAAAAATAATATCACTTTCTGATTTCCCTGACAGGTATAAAAATCTTAAGAAAGTTTGTTTATACAATGAGGGAGATAAGTTGTTTTGTGCGAACAATTCTGATAAAGGTTATGAATTTATGATTTCGGATTGCAGCGTCTACGATACATATATCAATATTAAATTCAAAGGATATAATAGTATAGAGGATTCACAGCGGCTGATTAATCTTATTGTAATGATTGATGAAAAGGAGAGAGTAGAGCTTGATGACGGTAATTATTATTTTTATGAGCTGATAGGTTCGGAAATTTTTGATAAAGGAAAGTTAGTAGGAAAATTAGTTTCAGTAGTTAATTACGGGAGCGGTGATTTGTTTAATGTAGATTCAGGCGGTAATGAAGTCCTCATCCCTTTCAGAAAAGAATTTGTAAAAAAAATTGATATTAAGGATAAAAGAATTGATGTGGAACTTATAGATGGTTTTTTAGAGTAACAACTTTTTGTAATACGCAAATATGAGATTTGATATTGTAAGCGCCAATCCGAAGATACTTGAAAGTTTTCTGAAAAACGGTTTGGTCTCAAGAGCAATAACAAAAAGTATAATCGAAGTATACATTCATAACCTCCGTGATTATTCGGAAGGCAGCTATAAACAGATTGATGATTCGCCATACGGAGGAGGAACGGGAATGATACTGAAGCCTGAGCCTATATTCCGGTGTGTTAAGGATCTCATGAGCATAACGGATTATGATGATATAATTTATTTTTCTCCACAGGGAGTTAAGTTAAGACAGGCAGAAGCAAACGGTTTTTCGATGAAGCAGAATCTGATTTTAATCTGCGGGCATTACAAAGGAATCGATGAAAGAGTTATTTCAAAACTGGTAACCAGAGAGATTTCAATAGGAGATTATGTTTTATCCTGCGGAGACATTGCAGCGGGAGTATTTGTTGATTCTGTTTCAAGATTGATACCCGGAGTTCTCGGGGACGGAGAGTCTGCAATTACCGATTCATTTCAGGTGGAAACAGGATTTGACTATCCCCAGTACACACGTCCTGAAATTTATGAAAGACTGAAAGTTCCGAAAGTATTATTATCCGGAAATCACAAAGAGATTAACCAATGGCGTGAGAAGAAAGCCAAATCGAAATATAAAAAAATTTTAAAATTAAATAAGAAATAAACCGATAGGAAATCAGGAGGACTTATCATGGATAAAAAAATTAATTTAGTAACGGCAGCTCTCATCAGAAACGATATTCCGGAATTTCACGTCGGTGATACGATCGGCGTTTCGGTGAATGTTTTCGAGGGTGATAAGGAAAGGATACAGATATTTAAGGGAATTGTCATGGGAATCAAAGGGGGCGGAATCAGCAAGACTTTTCGTGTCAGGAAAATTTCAAACGGCGTAGGTGTCGAAAGAATATTTCCTATAAACTCACCGAGAATTGCCAAGGTAGAAATTATAAAGGAAGGCAGTGTAAGAAGAGCCAAGCTTTATTACTTAAGAGGATTGACAGGAAAGGCAGCGACAAAAATTAAGGAAAAGAAAAAAATAAAGCCGGCGCCCGATACAAGTGCCGCAAGCAAGGAAGTAACAACTTCTACGAACGGGAAATCGGCTCAGGTAAAGGACAACGTTAAGGAAGAAGCTGTTTCTTAAGAGTTTAATTTAAGTCAGTAATTAATCAACCGTCAAATTTTTTATT
>JBBRTN010000278.1:0-3840 GCA_038244395.1 Ignavibacteria bacterium | reverse complement strand
TCAGTCAGACCCGCATACAAAAACTGCATGGTACCAGAAGACTGAATTGTATTGCTGTCGGTTGTAAACACTCTTAAATTATTACTTTGTGTGTTCAGATAATAAATTCCAAACTGCGGCTTTACCGAGAACCCGTAAGAAATTGCATCGAACATTTTATTCTTTCCTGTAACAACCGACCTTGCATAAGATAAATTAAGTTCTCTTATCCAGTAGTCATTGATATAATTGTTTGACAGGTCATATAATGTATTGCTACGATTTCCGTAGAGGCCAAGCTCCAGAAAATCCTTACCTGCGTAGAAATTTCCTGCCATTCGTTCATCCAGCGAAATACCGAAAGTCCCGGCTTTCTTAGTGTTGTAAATTACAGATAGTATTTTAGTGGATGCAAGAAAATTAACCCGCTCGTTCGAAGCTTCATTAAGAATATTACTTTTATCCTGCGCGGTAAGATATCTCGTATTGCCATTGTCAGTTTTGGTAAAGTAATCATTGTAAAAATTCAGAGACAGATAACTGCTGTTAGTCATCAGGCCGATATTAGTCAGAGCATTGAAATAAACCGGAGCATTATTATTGAAGCGCTGATATAAAATATTTGCCGGGTTCTGATTGAAAGCGTCAAGCTCATAGGAATCGGAGGCAGCGGTATTTCCCATTGACATGCTTCTCACATTGAAAAGATTTTGCGAATAGAGATTTATATTGCCGCAGACTATTATAAATATAAACCAGATAAATTTCTTCAAGTGCAGTAAAGTAAAATTTTATTCGCCGTTAATTCTGAGTTTCAAAGTTCCGAAACCCATTATTCTGACGATATCATCACCACGGATCTTAACAGTAGTAAGAGGCGGAGGAATATGATTTGGGTCGGTGAATAATTTATATTCATAAATGACTTTGCCGATATGCTTTATTTTCAAAATACTGATGCTGTCAAGTACGGCGTCAAATAGGGAAGAGCTGCTGTTATTCACAAAACCGTCCGGACCGACTGGCGCTGCATTGGCGGTAACTGTTGAATCCGCCTGCTCGCCGACTATTCGTGATATTGCTATCAAAGGAGTAAAGGATGAATCAAGAAGAAGAACTTTTATAACTGCTTTCAGGGGAAGCGCGTTTATAGTTTTTAAAGTGAAAGTCAGATGCTTCGCATCATCAATATTTTTTCTTTGATTCTCGTCGTTGATTCCCACATCAGCAGTATCGGAAAATACTATCGGATCCGTGATGCTGATATCGAGTGGGACTTGTATCAGCAGCTTAAACGTCAGACTGTCAGTATATCTTACGTTACCTTCTTCGTATGGCAAATTCAGAAAATCATTTCTTGTGATTTCGATTTTTTTCGGAATGTTATTTATAAACTCGAGTATGTTACTGTTGCTTTCATCTATAGGATAAGCAGCCGAATCAGCTTTAGCGGGAAGTGTAAGACTGAAAACAGAATCAACCGGGTCTCCTGCAACACCATTTCTTAAATATTTTAATCTTACCTTGTTCCCGTTTTTATTTTCTCCGATAATAGATACGTGAGTAAAATCGACCTGATAAATATTTGAAAATTTTTTAACAATAAAAAAGTTTTTCCCCGGAGCAATAGAAGCAAAGTTAATTGCTCCTTCAGGAACGTCGGAACCAAAAGGGTCTGTCACCTCGTCGTTTGTAATGCCTGTACTCAGAGGTTTAAGTCGGCCTTCTACAGATTTTATTGAATACCCGGACAGGGAATAAGTAAAGTTTACCGGTACAGGTTTGACTGACTGAAAATTTATCCGAAGCTTGAATTTATTATCGGGCAAATCATTCTTCAGATAATAATCAGCCAGGTTTATATTTATAGATTTCTCACCCGGAGTAACAGAGCTGAATATATCTGCCGTATCATTGTCCGATATGCGAAACAGATTTTTAACCCTCAGATTTACGGAATAATTTTCGTTTGAACTGTTAAAAAATGTAAAGTTTAATGTGCCGTTTAAGAACTCAATCCTTCGGATCATTGTAGAGTCATCTATTACCAACGCAGTGTCCAGCTGCAATGTACTCGGAGATGTGATCGCGGTGGTCTTGACTCCGTCAAACTTAATCTCTTCACCGAATTTTCTTTTGTAATCTGATTCACCGAATAAAAATACAAGGTTGTTGTCGGTGGAATCAAACCCTGTATTTTTGCTTCTGTCAAGGATATCCAGAATAGTGTAACTCCTGTTTGTAAAAGGAAGGTTAAGGTCTACGTCCCAGCTCGGCGCAGAGGGTTCTTTTATCTCACAACTGTTAAATGCTATTGCGGAAAGATACAAACCTAAAAAAATCAGTAAATACTTAGAAGGGCTCATACGTGAAAAAATTGAGTTGAACTGAAGTCCGGTGGAATTAAAGTATTAAACACAGCCATAAGATACAAGTATTTACAAGTTATGAAAAACTGATCTGAAAAGAAGTGTAGTTTTATAAGTTACTTCCCGATTTTCCCAGTGGTTCTGATGTGGAGGAATTGCACGGTTCGTCAAACTTTTTTCTTCAAAAATATCTAAACCAAAAATCAAATAAAAATTAAAATCCTAATTTGTGTAGGACTCCATTTACTCCATTAGTATCCAAATAATCAGTGCCCGAATAATTAACTATGATTTTCACAAACCTTTCTTTTTACAATTTGACTATTAGTCTGTTTCCATTTATTTTGAAAAGGAGAGGATTGAATTTATATTCACATTTAAAATTTAAAACTAATTGAATATATTAACTCACTTCGATTTTACAAACCTTAAACAAGAATATAATATGTCAGAAGACAGAGACTTAAAGTTAAAATCACTCGATATAGCTCTCGAGCAGATTCAGAAAGAACATGGCAAAGGTGCGATAATGAAATTAGGAGATAAGCCGATTCAGAAAATTGCTTCGATATCCACCGGCTCGATATCACTCGACGCGGCTTTGGGAATTGGCGGGGTACCGAGAGGAAGAATTATGGAAATTTATGGTCCCGAATCATCAGGCAAAACTACAGTATGTCTTCACATCATTGCGGAAGCACAAAAAACAGGCGGGCTCGCGGCGTTCATTGATACGGAGCATGCTCTTGATACAGGTTATGCGCAGAAGCTTGGAGTGGATGTGAATAATCTTTTAATTTCACAGCCCGAATACGGTGAGCAGGCGCTTGAGATTTGTGAAACACTTGTGAGAAGCAACTCTCTGGATGTAATAGTCATTGATTCTGTTGCAGCATTAACCCCGAGGGCGGAAATAGAGGGCGAGATGGGTGATTCAGTAATGGGGATGCAGGCGAGATTAATGTCACAGGCATTGAGAAAGCTGACGGCTGCTGTTGCAAAGTCAAATGTCGTTTTGATTTTCACAAACCAGCTTAGGGAAAAAATCGGCGTGATGTTCGGCAGCCCGGAGACGACAACAGGAGGTAAGGCGTTGAAATTTTATGCATCAATAAGAATGGATATAAGACGTATTGCCGCAATAAAAGAGGGAACCGAAGTAATCGGAAACAGGACTAAAGTAAAGATTGTAAAGAATAAAGTAGCTCCTCCGTTTAAAGAAGTAGAGTTTGATATAATTTATAATGAAGGAATATCAAAACTCGGTGACCTCATCGATCTTGCAGTGATCAAAGAAATAATAAAAAAATCCGGAGCATGGTTCAGTTACGGTGAAAGCAGAATGCAGGGCAGAGACGGAGTGAAAAAATTTCTGACGGAAGACAGGGAAATGCTTAAAAAACTTTATGCAGAAGTCAGAGCTTCGATTGGAATTGTTGATATTCCTGAAAACTCAACCAACGGCAAGGAAGCCAGGAAAGAAGAAGTCCCG
>JBBRTN010000277.1:0-3841 GCA_038244395.1 Ignavibacteria bacterium | reverse complement strand
TAAATCTCTTTCGCTATTTATAGTATTCATCCTCATAACCGCCCAAGCCTGCACCACCCTGTGTAAACATGCTCCCAACCAAATCCTTATAGAAGATTTCAGAATCAATTTCGTCTTTGGCGATTTTGGAATTCTGATGAAGACCGTCGAGAACAAATTCCATTAACGAAGCAAGTTCATATTCGCTTTCATAAAACTGTGGAAATTTCTTGACAAACTTTTCAAGACCTTCGACTTTTTTCAGCTCGGTAAAATATTCTTTAAAAGTCATATCATCTTTTATATTGACCTTCCCTCCGTATTGAAACCATTCGACAATTTCAGCATAAGGATCTTTTACTTCCTTCTCCTGCTGCGACTTCTTTTTTTTCATCAGCGGGTCGGGGAAATATTTTTTATAGATTTCTCTCACTGATTTTGAGATCAGAGCCTTCGCAACCTTTATCGAGCCTTCCTGCTCACCTTCAAACACCAGTTCGACTTTTCCTGTTATTCCCGGAATGATAGAAAGTACATCGCACATTCTCGGCATTATCATATCATCACTGTTTAATATTGCCCGGCGCTCGGCATTGCTGATTAAGTTTTCAATGGATGAAATAGTAAGGCGTGCACTTACTCCTGATTTCTGATCAACGAACTCGCTGGCTCGCGCCTGCATTGCTGTCATTTCTATAATTTCTCTGAAGTAATATGGAATGACAATTTTCTTTTTCTTGTCCCGCTCAGTCCAGGAATATGTTTCTGTGATCTTAATTCCGTCTTCGAGAGCCTTAGGATAATGTGTTATAATCTGTGAATCAATCCTGTCCTTCAGCGGAGTGATAATGTTTCCTCTGTTTGTATAGTCCTCGGGATTTGCGGTGAAAACCATCAGGACATCAAGAGGAATCCGGATATTAAAGCCGCGGATCTGAATATCTTTTTCCTGCATAATATTCAAAAGTCCGACCTGAATTCTCGGCTGAAGATCCGGTAATTCGTTAATTACAAATACTCCGCGGTTAGTCCTTGGTATAATGCCGAAATGAATCGCGCCTTCGTGTGAATAATGCAGTCTCTGATTTGCAGCTTTGATCGGGTCAATGTCTCCAATAAGGTCAGCGATATTAACGTCCGGAGTTGCAAGCTTTTCGCTGTATCTCTGGTCGCGTGTTATCCATTCGATTTGTGCTGCATCACCATTTTCATTTATGATGTCAACTGCATATTTCGAAACAGGCTGAAAAGGATTATCATTAATCTCGGAGCCTTTTACAATCGGGATGAACTCGTCAAGCAAAGTCGGTATGAGTCTCGCAATCTTTGTCTTTGCCTGCCCCCGGAGACCAAGAAGAATTATGTCATGCTTTGCAAGGAGTGAATTTACTATTGAGGGGACAACTGTTTTATCATAGCCTATGATTCCATCGAAGATTGTGTCCTTATTTTTTATTTTTTCAACAAGATTTTTCCTTATCTCATCTTTGACTGATAATACTTTATATCCGGAATTCTTTAAATCCCCGAGAGTTTTTATTTCTTTAATATTCATTTATGGAATTTATAATTTGTGCTTAGTGACTGATTGTTAACCGTTATACTGAATGTAAGAATTCAGCATGTCTATCTTTTCTTCATTCATTGTAATTTCATACAGCATAAGGTCCCTGATTGAAATCATCCCAATCAAGTCCTTGCCTTCTATAACAGGGAGATGACGTATATTTTCCTGCTTCATTATCTGCATGCAATACTCCGCAGTATCATGCGACTCAATAACTATGACCTGCTTTGTCATCACTTCGTCCACAGTGGTTTTAAACAAATCCAGTTCTTTTGCAATGCATCTTCTTAATAAATCTCTTTCGGAAAAAATTCCCCTCAGAGTAAGTTTATCGGATTGTTCAAGTACCGGCACTGCGCCGATATTATGCAGACCCATAAATTTTGCTACATCAAATATGCTCATTCCTTTCTTTACAAAATGCAACGGCCTACCTCCTAAAAGTTCTTTCAGAGTTTTCATTTCACGACCTCCTTTTGTTTTTCTGAAAATAGATAATAAAAATTCAATTTTCAATTATAACTAATTATAAAATTATAACAAGCAACCGGAATTCAGAATTTATCCGGCTTAGTAAAGAGTTTTATGACATTTTAAATTGTTACACAAAATTTATTTGAGTAATTTGTGATAAAATTTTTAAGATTTGTTGAAATGATTTCAAATATCGAAATAGAAGCGAAATTAAGAAACCTTAAACCGGAATTGTCCAAAAAATTTTTTGTTGACAGAATTGGTTATTTCGGTTCTTATTCAAAGAATGAACAGACAGAAGATTCTGACATTGATATTCTGGTAGAGTTTAGAAAGCCACTGGGATGGGAATTTTTTGATTTGCAGGAGTTACTTGAAAAAGAATTGAACCTGAAAATTGATTTACTTTCTTCGACTGCAATAAAAGAACAATTAAGAGAAAGTATTTTAAGAGATGTTAAATATGTATGAACTCTAATCAGCGCAGATATGATTTATTTTTAGAAGACATGCTAAATTCAATTAGGTTGATTGAAGAATTTATTGGTGATATTGATTTTAAAAGTTTTAAAATGAACAGGCTTATTGTTGATACAGTTATTAGAAATTTTGAAATTATTGGTGAAGCTGCGAAAAATATCCCAATAGAAATCCAATCCAAATATCCTGAAATACCATGGAAAAAAATGTATAGTCTAAGAAATTTAATAAGTCATGAATACTTTTGGATTGACTATGAAATGATTTGGGGAAATTGTAAAAAATAATTTACCAAAAAATAAACTTGATTTGGAAAGAATAATAGAGATTGAAGCGGTTAAATAGGTCTTACGATTAGTAATTAATCAAATTCACACACTCTGTTTGTTCATATTTTTTAATGGTTATTTGTCTAAATTTTAAAAAATTTAATGAAAGAAAAAATTCGAATCGCTTCCGGTCAGGGATTTTGGGGTGACCTGGTGGATGCACCTTACAAACAAGCAACCGGCGGACCGGTGGATTATATTATGATGGACTATCTTGCAGAGGTGACCATGTCCATTCTGCAAAAACAAAAGCTCCGGGATCCTGCTCTAGGATACGCCCGGGACATTCCTCCTTTAATGGAAAGACTTCTTCCTGTCGTAAAAGAAAAAAATATTAAAGTAATTACGAACGGCGGCGGAGTAAATCCTATTGCCTGCCGTGATGCCATATTTTCAGTTGCAAAAAAATCCGGAATAAAAAATTTAAAGATTGGCGTAGTGATGGGAGATAATATTCTGGAAAAAATAGACGGGCTTCTTTCAATAGGAGTTGAATTAAGAAATATGGAGACGGGTGAAAGTGTGAGGACGGTTAAAGATAAAATTTTAAGCGCGAATGTTTATTTCGGAGCTGCGGCAATTGTTGATTGTCTGAAACAGGGAGCGGATATTGTCATCACGGGAAGGGTTACTGATACTGGGCTCACTCTTGCGCCGATGATCTATGAATTCGGTTGGGATATGAATAACTGGGACCTGATGGCTGCAGGAACTGTCGCCGGACATATTCTCGAATGCGGCGGACAGGCGAGCGGAGGAAATTTTCTCGGCGACTGGAAAAGTATTCCGGACCTGGGAAGAATTGGTTTTCCAATTGCTGAAGCTTTTCCAAACGGAGAAGTTATTATTACCAAACATGAAAACACAGGTGGCAGAGTCAACGCCGAGACTGTAAGTGAACAGCTAGTCTATGAAATAGGAAATCCCAAAGATTATATTACTCCTGACTGCATTGCTGATTTTACTTCGATTCATCTTGAAGATGCCGGAGAAAACAGAGTTCGTGTTTATG
>JBBRTN010000276.1:0-3848 GCA_038244395.1 Ignavibacteria bacterium | reverse complement strand
GGAATTTTTCCATACTCTATGATTTATTTTTCAATTACTTCCCGTATTTCAACAGCTTCCGGGCGCCGGTGATGATTCACCATTTTATGAATATTGCAATTGTAATACTTGCAGGATTCGGATTGAAATCAATTGTGGAAATAGTAAAAGATACTTCTTCTTCTTCTATTTCTATAGCTAAGTTCAAGAAATTATGTTACGTATTTTTTGGAATTGCCGGACTCATGTTTTTAATTTCAATCATTGGTTTTGAAAGTTCATACGACTCATCAATTGCAAGCGGTCCGATAGTTGATAAGCTTAAGCAGCAGGGAGCAAACGCACAGCAGATAAGCCAGTATGTAAAGCAGGTTTCATCCATTGCTTATGAAAATATCACCAGCGATTTGAGACTTCATGCATTCTTTATAATCCTGGTTATTGGTCTGGCATACATGTATGCGACTTCAAAATTATCAATGAGAATTTTCTTAGCGGGGACAATTTTAATCGGGCTGATTGATTTGTGGAATGTTGATTTTAAAACACTGCACTGGGACGATGCCGCTCAGCAGGAAAGCGCGTTTGCTGAAACTGATTACACGACATGGCTTCTGAAAAATGATCCCGATACTTACACATACAGGATCGCTGAATTCAGCGGAGGAAGACTTACTACAAATAATAATTACGCGCATTACAGGCTTCATTCTTTTAACGGATATCAGGGAGCAAAAATCAGGGTTTATCAGGATGCAGTGGATATTGCCGGAGGGGAAAATAATCTGCTCCTGACTCTTGGAGGTGTGAAATATATAATTACTGATAAGCCCCTGATGGATACGACTTACTGGCCTGCATTCAAAGGGGCGAAGATGATTTATGCAAATAAAAATTTTATTCCTATGGCTTACTTTGCAGATGAATACAAGGTGGAAAAAGACATAAACATTTTGAATAATATTCGCGACAGGAATTTTGACCCGAGGAAAATTGCTTATCTTGAAAAGGACATTAACAGGCATATTGATAAGCCTGATTCCGCAGCGGGCGTAAAATTAATCAGGGGAGACATTCAGGAACTTGAATACGACGTCAATGCAACGGGAAATAATCTTCTCGTGTTCAGTGAAATTTACCTGCCCTTCGGATGGAAGGCATACATAGACGGAAAGGAAACTGAAATTAATAAGACAGATTATTTTCTCAGGTCAATTGTAGTTCCGGCAGGCAGACATAATGTCTTATTAAAGTATGAGCCTGAAGTATATTATACCGGAAAAAAAATCAGCACCGGCGCAAATATTTTGCTTGGCTTAATTTTGGCTGCGGGTATTTTCGGTTTTGCAACGAGCAGGAAAAAATCTGCCGTGATTAAGACTGATAACAGCGGCAGCGTTTAATACATCAATACAAAAGTTTTTTAATGTGCGGAATATTCGGAGTCTTAAATTTTAATGAAGTTAATATAGATTTTAATTCTCTCAGGGATTCTGTTAATATAATCAAACACAGGGGTCCCGATGATGAAGGCTATGCTGTATTCAATACCTTTAAAAAAATCAGCGAAGACAGATTTGGTGATACTTCCGAATTAAAAAAAGGAACCCACATCCTTTCAGCTCCCGACGGCGTGTTTAATCTTGCGTTTGGATTCAGGCGCCTTTCAATCTTAGATCTTTCCATAAACGGACATCAGCCGTTTTTCAATGAAGAAAAAAACATCTGCATTATATTCAACGGTGAAGCCTATAATTACATTGAGCTCCGGAAAGAATTAATTTCCAAAGGTTATAAATTCCGGACAGGGACAGATACCGAAGTAATCATGAACTCTTATATTGAATGGGGTGATGATTGCCTGAGCCGCTTTAACGGCATGTGGGGCATAGCTTTATATGATATGCGGAAAAACATTTTATTCTGCTCGCGCGACAGGTTTGGCGTAAAACCGTTTTACTATAACAAAGATGAAAATATATTTGTATTCGGCTCTGAGCTGAAGTCTGTTGTTGAATATTTTAAAAAGGATTCTTCATTTCAAAAAAAAATTAACCGGGAAGTTGCTTATGATTACTTTGTTAATAATTTTACCGATCATACAGAAAATACTTTTATAAAAAATATAAAACATCTCCTGCCATCGCATTATATAAAAATTCAGGATAAGGATTTTTCTGTAAAAAGATATTTTACTTTGCAGGTCAACAATGAATTCGGTAAATATGATATTAAGAAGTTTGCGGTTATAAAAAATAGTTTTTCAGAACTGATATTTGATTCAATTAAATTGCGTCTGAGGTCGGATGTTCCTGTCGGAACCTGCCTTAGCGGCGGGCTTGATTCATCTACCGTAGTTTCTGCAATCAGTAAATTTCTTAAAGAGGACGCGGACTTTGACATAACACAAATCGGAAAACGCCAAAAGACTTTTTCGGCGGTTTATGATGATCCTTCAATTGATGAGAGAAAGTTTATAGAAGAAGTAGTAGCATCGACGAACAGTGATTCCCATTATGTTTTTCCTGACAGCGCTGATTTTTCCGCTGACGTGGATAAATTTATTTTTCAGCTTGATGAGCCGATCGGAGGTACTTCCCCTTATGCGCAATGGAATGTGATGCGCATTGCGCGGGAAAACAATGTTACAGTTTTGCTGGACGGACAGGGAGCCGATGAATCGCTCGGCGGATATGAAGTCTACTTTGGATTTGTTTATGCGAATCTATTTAAGGGAGGAAATTATGCGGGACTTATTTCCGAGCTTTCAAAAAATTTCAGGAAAGGATTTGAAATTTCCCGGAGAGGTTTGAAATATTATCTTAACTCGAAGAGCAGGAATCTTAACAGCCCTGTGACCAAATTTTATAATCCTGATTTTCTGAAAGACTATTCAGGCAAAAGCATTCTCGAATACAGGACGACAGATAATCTTAATATAAAACTTTATGAAGACCTTTCGCAATATATACTTCCTTCGCTTTTAAGATTTGAAGACAGGAATGCAATGAACTTTTCGATTGAATCAAGAACTCCTTTTTTAGATTACCGGATAATAAAACTTTTGTTTGAGACGGAAGGCATTTATAAAATTCATAACGGCTGGAGCAAATGGATTCTTAGAAATTCTATGAACGGATTTGTTCCTGAAAACATTGTATGGAGACGCGACAAAAAGGGCTTTCCCACTCCTGAAAGAAAATGGATGATGCGCTTAAAAGACGATTTCAGGAATTTAGTCGGAGAAAACAAGGAAGACCTGAGCGTATTTTTTAATACGGATTTGATTTTAAAAAATTATGATGAGATAATCGCTAATGCGAATATTAAATCCCATTTCCTCTGGAAAATCTATAACTTCGCAAAATGGAAGAAGATGTACGGAGTAACTATGATCTAATGGCAAATTTAAAGACTCATGTAATTTCAATAAAAACGTTTTGGGCGAATTATGTTAGATCATATAAATTCAATTTTTCAATTTTCCAATTTTCCAATAAGGATTGTATTTAAAAACTCATAGTAGTATTTTTGACATAATTTAATTTAAAATAATGAAGAACAACACATTAAAGCTGGTAGCTTTTATTTTTTTACTACTCGCATCAACTAATTTTTACGGATGCGGATATAACAAGCTTGTTACTATGGAGGAGGGAGTGAACTCATCATGGTCGCAGGTGGAAAACCAATACCAGAGAAGAGCCGACCTCATTCCGAACCTGGTAAGCACTGTTCAGGGAGCAGCTGATTTTGAAAAAAGCGTACTTACAGAAGTAACGGATGCAAGAAGCCGCGTAGGTCAGATGAAACTTTCTGCAGATGACCTTAGCGACCCGGAAAAATTCCAGGCGTTTCAAAAGGCGCAG
>JBBRTN010000275.1:0-3875 GCA_038244395.1 Ignavibacteria bacterium | reverse complement strand
ATTTTACAAGCTTCATTTTCACAAATCGGATTATTTACAATTTGACATAAAGGTAAAATTTATTTAGCTTTGTTTAAATAAATATTTTATAAAATCTTAAAGGAAAAATTTATGACAGAGAGAGCTAAAATCCGTGAGCCGGGAAACAGTTTGTCAGGATTTAAATTAGAATAAACTTAATTAATATTTTAGTTTATATTTTACAAAAATAAAGTTACTTATGAAAAAATATATAATACTTTCAATAATAATATTAGCTCACATTCCGGGGTATTCACAGTCTTCATGGTTCTGGCAGCAGCCGCTGCCGGGAGGAAATTTTTTGTACTCTGTAGATTTTTTGAATCCGAATACAGGCTATGCAGTAGGTACGGTAGGAACGATAATGAAGACAACCGACGGCGGTGTTAGCTGGACGCTTCAAAACTCAAATACGACAATTAAACTAAATGATGTTTTTTGTATAGATACCAATAATATTATTATCGTAGGAAACGGAGGTTTAATTTTAAGGACAAATAATGGAGGGGCTAATTGGCAAACAGTTCAAAGTAATACAGTAAATCATTTGAACGGGATTGATTTTCCAACTCACAGTACGGGATTTATTGCAGGTGCTCACGGAGCAATGTTAAAATCCACTGACGCCGGTAATACCTGGAATCAGCTTCAGATAGGAACGAGTTCATCTTTGGCGTGTGTTTCCTTTTCCGACAGCCTTCACGGAATGGCAGGGTTGTTCAGAGGAATAATACTGACAACGAATGGCGGATCAAATTGGAATTATATACAGTTAAGTCAGCAACCAATTGATGCAATAGTATCCGCCTCATTTACTGATTCACTTACAGCAAATGTAATATCATATGATCTGGTTTACCGGACAACAAATGGAGGATCAAATTGGGAAGAAGTACCGCTGCCAATTCTGGTAGATGACCTTCCCAGAACAATTTCATTTGCGAACGTTAACATCGGCTACATTGCAACCTCCTACGGCGACATATTAAAAACGACGGACGCAGGTCTTAGCTGGAATGATAATTCAACTTATCATCCGCGTTATGAACAGATAAATATTTTTTCGGGTGTGAATGCAGTGAATACAGATGTAGCCTATGTTTGCGGCTCGGGCGGTAAAGTTGCGAAGACAACTAATGCAGGATTGAACTGGAATCTGACAACCGGAGGCAGATACAGCCTGACATCAAATTATTTTACGAGTGAAGTTACAGGGTATACAGTCGGCTATGAAGGAACGATATTAAAAACGACAGATGCAGGCAGTACATGGATGTCGCAACAAAGCAGCACGATTCAGAATCTCAATGATGTGCATTTTGTGAACAGTGATATCGGCTACATCTGCGGTGACACCGGCGTAATCCTGAAGACTACAAACGGAGGGACGAATTGGATGACGATGAATGCATCAATTACAAATAATTTGCATGGTATATTTTTTACGGATATTAATACGGGAACAACAGTGGGCAATAATTCAAAAATACTTAAAACAACAAATGGAGGAATTAACTGGAACGTTCAAATAAGCAGCGGAACTACCGGTGCAACTCTAGGTCCTGTAATTTTTACAAGCCCTGACTCCGGACACATCGCAGGTGATGACTATTTAAAAACCACAAATGGAGGAAACAACTGGTTACGGCTAATGAGCGGTGGCGGACTAGGTATTTTTTTCACTGATAATTTAACCGGTTATCAAACCGGAGGATCAGGAATAATTATTAAAACAACGAATGGAGGCTTGAACTGGTTTGTTCAAAGCGGTAATGTAATAGAAAATCTTAACTCGATATTTTTTATCAATAACAACAACGGTTTTTCGGTTGGGGATGGAGGTGCAATCACAAGAACGACAAACGGCGGACTTAACTGGATACCGCAAACAAGAATTACAAATAATAATCTTCAGTCGGTTTACTTTGTCAACGCAGGTACAGGCTATATTGCCGGTGATTTCGGCACATTAATTAAGACAACAAACGGGGGATTAGTTTTTATTAACTCCGACAACAATGCAGGCATTCCGGATGACTATTTTTTGTTCCAAAATTATCCTAATCCATTTAACTCAAGCACTGCAATTAAATATCAGATACCAAAATCTTCACAGATAAAAATAAGATTATATAATACTGAAGGAAAAGAAATAATTACTTTAGTCAATGAGAAGCAAAGCACAGGAATTTATGAAATATTATTTGACGCTTCAAATTTTTCTACAGGAATTTATTTTTACTCCTTATATAGTGATAGCAGGCTTATAGAAACAAAGAAGCTTATTTTAATTAAATAAATAATTATTAAATTATAAATATTTTACAAAACAAAAGCTGCAAATGAAAAAATATATATTACTTTCAATCATAATAATGACTTACACTTCGGCGTATTCACAGTCTTCATGGTTTTGGCAGCAGCCGCTGCCGGGAGGAAATTTGCTTTATGATGTAAAGTTTTTTAATTCTCAACTTGGTTTTGCAGTTGGTAAATTAGGAACGATAATCAGGACATCTTCCGGAGGAAATAACTGGCAGCTGCAAAACTCTAATACTACGTTAGATTTACAGGATGTTGAATTTTCAACAGCCCTGGTCGCTATAGCAGTTGGTGCCGGCGGAACAATACTGCGGACATCGAACGGCGGAATAAACTGGGATGCGGTTCAAAGTCCGGTAATAACAACTTTTTTCCAGGTCGATTTTCCGACAACTAATACCGGTTATATCTGCGGGGGCGGGGGAGTTATTTTAAAGACTACAAATCAGGGATTAAGCTGGTTTCAGTTAACGTCAGGAACTAACAGGACTTTAATCTGCCTTAACTTTTTCAATGAGAATATCGGCTCAGGCGGGGGAAGTGAATTTATTATCCTGACAACCAACGGCGGAGCAACCTGGACAAATCAAAATTTAAGCTTTGATCCTCTGGATCAGATTTCAGGAATCGCTCAGATAGATTCATTGACTGTAGTTGGGGCATGCAATTCCGCCAAGGGCTCAATCTATAAGACTATCAATGGGGGAATAAACTGGACAATAACTGATCTAGGTATTCCTTTAAATTATGGAAATGTGGATCTCGTAAGAGATATGTCCTTTGGAAATGCTTTAACCGGATATATAGCATGTGACCTTGGAACAATAATGAAAACAACAAATGCGGGAGATAACTGGATACGTGATACTACATTTTTAAGAAGATACTTTAATATAGGATTTTTTTGGGGAGTTAATGCATTGGATTCAGGAATTGCAGATGTAGTCGGGGGCGGAGAAACAGTTGTACGATCAACAAATTCCGGAGCGAGCTGGTTTGTTACCTCAGGAGGAAAAGTTGATTTGAGTTCAAATTATTTTACAGATGCAAACACGGGATATAGTGTAGGAAAATTGGGCGTAATATTAAAAACGATCGACGCTGGGAGTACATGGATGTCACAACAAAGCAACACGATTCAGAATCTCAATGATGTGCATTTTGTGACCAGTGATATCGGCTACATCTGCGGTGACACCGGAATAATACTGAAGACTACAAACGGTGGAACGAATTGGATGATGTTGAATGCATCAATTACAAATAATTTGCATGGTATATTTTTTACCGATATTAATACAGGAACAACAGTAGGCAATAATTCAAAAATACTTAAAACAACAAATGGAGGAATTAACTGGAACGTTCAAATAAGCAGCGGAACTTCCGGTGTGACGCTAGGTCCTGTAATTTTTACAAGTCCTGACTTCGGTTACATCGCTGGTGATGACTATTTAAAAACCACAAATGGAGGTAATAACTGGTTAAGGTTATTAAACGGTGGCGGGATAGATATTTTTTTCACTGATAAT
>JBBRTN010000274.1:0-3887 GCA_038244395.1 Ignavibacteria bacterium | reverse complement strand
ACGACAGGTCCGGTGATAGGATTAAACCCTGTTCCGATGACACCTACTCCGAACAGGTCCTGTACGCCTTCTCCCTGCGCAAGGTATCTTATCTTTGCTTCATCAAACATTGATTTTACTACTGCAATGATTGCTTCGTTGCCTGTTTCAAAAACTGTTACCAGACTTTCATGGTCTTCTTTTTCTTGCTGTGCTTTATTCATAATAATGAAATTTATTTTTGTCTGTAAACTTTGCAAATATTTTCTATTAATCAATTTAATTTAAATTACTTAAAGCCTTCAGTAGTTGTCTGCACTATGATTCACATTTATTAGAAGGATTAAAGGATTTTTAGGATTTAAAATAATGTCACGCATCTTTGCAATCAATAGGAATCCATGAATCAAATAAACATATAATTAATTTAATCATATAATCAGGAAAATCAAGGTTCTACAATTACGGATAATAACGGATAATAACGGACAATAACTAATTTACTGTAATCGGATTTTCTTTTAAACGGGATTTATATATTTTTAATACGCATAATAAAAATGAAGTCATCGAAGCATTTTCACTTACAAAAATTAAAATTATTATCATGAAAATTTTACTTTTTCTTCTTTTTAATCTGATGTTTATATCCGGATATTTATTTTCACAGCAGTCCCTAACCGACAGTCTGCAAAAGCAGATTAACGAAATCAAAAAGACTCAGGACAAAGATTTTGAGACCAAAGTTCAGGAAGCCGTAAAAAAAGAGACCTTTGATTATGTATCGAGGGTGTGGGGAATTACGACGATTGTTTTTACTGTGCTGCTTGCAATTGCCGGCTTTCTTGGTTACAAATTTACAGGGAGCTGGATAAAAGATCTTAAAGACAAGATTGACGACTCGGTAATAACGGGAATAGACAATAAAGTATCCGAAACAATGAAGCGGGAATACAATAAAATCACACAGCGGCAGAACACTTTTTTTATGGAAATTAAATTGGACCGGCTTAAACATAAATATGAGGATACTACGAAGAAATTTTCGCTCAAGGAAGCAAACGAGGATTTTCTTACCTTGATGGAAGACTGTGCTGCAACGGATAATAAAGAATTTACAGAAGAGACTTTGTCCGATTTAATCAAATTTCTTTTCGATAAAACATTTTATTTTACAATAACAGAACTGGTGAATAAATACGAGAAGGATTATAAAATAAATGAAACCGACTGGGCTAATGTAGCAATATCAAACATGACAATGTATGTCAGCTACGGGTCTAAGCAATATAAGGAAATGGCGATTACAAGCAGTGACAACTCATTAAATGTTTTACCAAGTTACGGCGAGCCTCAGGCAGTGAAACTAATAATCTATGCCTTTGATATTTCAAAAAAACCTATACTGTCTTCGGAAGAAAAAGCAGGTGATATTGTAAGAACCATATTTGAAGAGCTGAATTCAGGAGATGACTTTACATCGGCATATGAAGCATATAATTATATTGCAAGACTCGGAGATTATTATAAAGTATTTAAAAATACATTGAACGAAAATTTTCCCGATGAGATGAAAGAACTGGAATCCCGATATAATAAATACGCGGCTCTTCTGAATCCTCCTGTAAATCCTGAAGCCGGGACAACCGGGACTAATCCGGGAGAAAAAAACCAAGCGTAAATTGTTTGTCAGAAAGTCAAAATTAAAAAATAATTTTGTCACACACTATAATTTCAACAGTCTAAGAATTAAGAAACAGAATTCTTAAACTAAAGGCGGCAAGAATAATATGATTAATCCATTTATGGAAGTTTCAGGAAAAAACGATACAGACATTACTGATAGTGAGCTGGTCAAATCAGCTGTGACCGGAAATAAAAAAAGTCTGGAGCAGTTGGTAAAGCGTCATCAGGCATGGATTTATAACATTGCTCTGAAAATGGTGTGGGACCCTGTGGATGCTGAAGATGTAACACAGGAGACACTGATTAAAATTATTACAAAGCTTTCTACTTTCAGGGGTGAAAGCAGCTTCAGGACATGGGCGTACAGGATAGCAGCCAATCACGTTATAAATATGAAGAAGCGAAGAATGGAATATGAATATACTTCATTTAAAAAATACGGTGAGAATATTTTAAATTCACGTGATATGGAATTGCCAGACCAGAGCAGTGTCCCCGTAGACGTAAGCCTGCTTATTGAAGAGACAAAGATCGGATGTATGAATGCAATGCTTCTCTGCCTGGATCGTGAGCAGAGGCTTATATTTATTCTCGGGAGCATGTTCAATGTCAATGATGAAGTGGGCAGTGAAATTCTCGAGATGAGCAAAGTAAATTTCCGGCAAAAACTTTCGAGAGCCCGAAAACAGCTTGCGAATTTTATGAGCAATAAATGCGGGCTGATGAACAAGGACAATCCCTGTCATTGCGCTAAGAAGACAAAGCTTATGATAAATGCCGGGCATGTAAATCCGGAGAAACTTCTTTTCAGCCAGAACTATGTTTATTCAATTGAAAAAGTTGCTCCAAAAAAAATGGAAAACCTTGATGATCTTTTTGAAGAGAAAGCAATTAAACTCTTCAGGGATCATCCATTTCAGCTGTCTCCTGATTTTGTGAAGTCGTTGAATGATATTATTGAAAGTAAAGAATTTAAGAGTATTTTTAATTTCAACTAATACCAATGTTCAGGAAAAATCAGGTTTTATTTCATAAAAATCGTATTCCGTAAAAGAATTTGCATGAACAATGAGAAGGAAAAATTTATTGAGCATTTTACAGCCAGTCTGAATGAAAATTCATTTGTAAAAATTTTATTTGGCAAGTACAGGGGCGATGACAAAGACTTTCAGAGTATCATTGTCAACCGCATAGATACAAAGGATGGAGAGAAAATTTCTTTCAAATTCAGGTATAAGACCAGAGACACTGTAAAGAATTATGATTTTGACAGGGGGATAAAATTAGCGGATGAAATTCTCGGGAAAGATTTTCTCAGCGCCACGTTATTCACGACGAAACAGGATTTTACAATAGACTATTCGAAAAAAAGAATTCCCCTGCTCCATGCGAAAAAACCTGTTTTTACATCAGAAGAAAATTCACAGCACAATAAAATCAAATCAAGATTTGTAAATCAGGAGGCGAGATATTTTTATTTGCTGGGAATAACTGACAGCGATGGAAAAGTAAAAAGAGACATGTATAATAAGTTCAGACAGGTAGATAAGTTTATAGAAATTGTAGATTCATTATACCGATCTTCCGGATTAAAGGAGAAGGATGAAATTAAAATAGTTGATATGGGTTCGGGAAAAAGCTACATGACTTTTGCAATGTATGACTATTTTACAAACACACTGAATAAGAAGACAAGTATAACCGGTCTGGAGCAAAGAGAAGAACTTGTCAGCCTTTCAAATAAATTTGCTGAAGAATGCGGATATGAAGGATTGAAATTTGAATCATCAGCAATTGAAACATTCAAGATGGGCAGTTCAGATATTACGATTGCACTGCATGCCTGCGATACAGCAACAGATGATGCAATCATCAAGGCAATACATTCGGAATCTGAAATCATTGTTCTCGCTCCGTGCTGTCAAAAATATGTCAGAAAAAAAATAAAAAGTCCTGATGTGATGAAGGGTATTTACAAGCACGGAATATTGTCTGAGCGTCTTGCCGTCACACTGACAGACGGTTTGCGGGCTCTTATGCTGGAGTATTACAATTATGATACGAAAGTTTTTGAGTTCATATCAACTGAGCATACAGCGAAGAACACAATGATAACTGCGGTAAAGAAAACACCATCGAAAGAAAAATCAAATGATAAACTCAGAGAAATAATTTCAGTCAAAGATGAATTTCAGATTGATGATTTTTATCTGTATAAGTTT
>JBBRTN010000273.1:0-3901 GCA_038244395.1 Ignavibacteria bacterium | reverse complement strand
TAAATCACTGACGTCAGATTCAGAGAAAAATTATGTATACATTACAGCTGCATGTTTTTTCACTTTAGTATTTTACCTGATCTTTGAATTTATATTTACAAACGGACAGATGGGAGTTCCTCTGGATGATACGTGGATACATTTTCAGTTTGCAGATAATTTTTCCAAGGGTTACTTCTTTGAATTCAATCCGGGCGAACCCGCGGCCGGCACGACTTCACCGCTATATGTCGTTCTGCTCGCATCTGTGAGTTTTCTCATCAAAAATTTCATAATCAATTCCTTATTTCTTTCTTTTGTATTTTATTTTTTCTCGTGTATATTTATTTATAAGATATCTCTCGCAATTTTAAACTGCCAAAATATTGTTCCGGATTTTTTTTTATCGGTCAAAATTACTCCGGAGTTTCTTTCATTAATTGTCTCATTAACTACAGTCTTCACAGGACGTTTCGCCTGGTCTGCTTTGTCAGGGATGGAAACGACGATGTTTACATTTTTCTGTCTCGCAGGAATTTATTTCCATATTAAAAATCTTCAGACAAATAAATTTACTCTTCTGCCTGCATTACTTTTGTCATTAGCTGTTGTATCGAGACCTGAAGGATTTCTGTTATTCGGATTATATATTTTCGATGTGACATTAAATCTGTTTAAGAATAAAGTCTTTAAAAAAAACATTCCTGTGTTTCTTGTTTCAATTTTAATCTTCCTCATTATTTCCCTGCCGTATCTTATATTTTCATATTCAATCAGCGGACACTTCTTCCCGAATACTTTCAGGGGGCAGGGAGGCGGACTGAGCCTTATCCCTAATTTTTACTATCTGTATCTGGCTGTCTCATACTTTCTTTCCGATAATTTAATCATTGGCATACTATATCTTGTGTCTGTATATTTCTATTTTACTAATCTGAAAAAATATTTTCATGAACTGAAATATCTTAATCTGATTTTTCTCTGGATAATATTCCTTCCGCTTATTTCATCGGTATTAATACCCAACTGGCGGCATCATCTAAGATATTTAATGCCGCTGATTCCGTTTGTTAATTTTATTGCCATTTATATTCTCGTATATCTTGTTAAGAAAGACTATTTCGAAAGATTAAGAAATTTATTGAGAAAAAGGAATCGGTCTTTTGCAATATTAATTTTAATTTCATTTGTTTATTACACCGTCTATGCTGTCGCACTGGGAAAAAATACGGACAATATAAACAACCAGCAAGTGAAGCTCGCAAAATGGGTAAACGAAAATGTAGGACGCAACGAGACCATTGCGCTGAACGATATAGGAGCGATAACTTTCATTAATAAAAACAGAATAATAGACATGGCCGGTCTCGTGACACCTGAATTTCTCAGGTACAGAACCTATACATGGGAAGACAATCTGGATTCTATGAATTATCTATTAAAGAAAAATAATGTTAGTTATATTATTATTTATGATGACTGGTTTAAAGAGTTTCTCGAAAAAAATAAGGATAATCTTACATTTATAACAAGCGCCTATCTCGAGGATAATACTATCTGCGGCGGAAAAGAAATGAAAGTATATAAAACAAATTTTACCGGGAGAAAATAGTGAAGATTTTTAAATTCATTGAACTCATGAGACCAAAACAATGGATTAAAAATCTGTTTGTGTTTGCACCTATTTTATTCGCCGGAAGACTGCTTGATTTACCGTTACTGCTTCAGAATATCATTGCCTTCGCCGCCTTTTGCGGAGTATCAAGCTGCGTTTATGTCCTCAATGACATTATTGATGTCGAGTCTGACAGAGTTCACAGGAAAAAAAGGTACAGGCCAATTGCCGCCGGCGATGTTTCTCCCGGGAATGCAAAAATTTTATTTATCTTCCTGCTTCTGCTCACTTCCTTATTGTGCCTGAAGCTTAACCTTCTTTTTGCACTCACAATATTTTTGTATTTCGCTAATAACCTGGTTTATTCATTCAAAGTAAAAAATGTAGTTTTACTGGATGTGTTTTCAATTTCACTTGGCTTTATATTACGTGTGATTGGAGGAGCAGTAGCTATAGACGTGGCAGTATCCAGCTGGATGATAATCACAACTATTTTTATTTCCTTGTTTCTGGGAATATCGAAAAGGAGAGCAGAGCTTTCCGGACCCAATCAGGAAAATCTCGAGAAGCAGAGGAAAGTTTTGAGCGACTACGATGTAGTATTCGTTGACCAGCTTAATACAGTCGCTGCGACGGGTACAATAATTTCCTACGCAATGTATACAGTTTCAGAAAAAGCTCTTTCAGCATTTCATTCAGATAAATTAATTTACACAACACCGTTTGTAATTTACGGAATCTTCCGTTACATGTATCTTCTGCATCAGAAAAATCTCGGTGAAAGTCCGACTCAGATAGTAACCAAGGATCTGCCCATAATAATTAACTCCCTGATATGGCTCTTAGTCAGCGTAGTTATTATTTATAAAGCTAAATTCGGTTTTTAATTTGCCTTCACAAAATGAATCTTCGTCCGAAATTTCTTTACTAAAAACTTACAAAGCAGAAATAATACTTTTAATCGTTACCTTCTCATGGGGGCTTTCATTTCCTTTAATAAAAATCTCACTGAATTTTATCTCCCCTCTCCTTTTTGTATTCTTAAGGTTTTTCATAACCTTGATTGTCTTCTCAGTTTTTTTTTATAAGAAAATAGACTTCAGAAAATACAAGGAATGGAAATACGGTCTCATACTTGGAATATTTTTATTTCTCGGGTTTACATTTCAGACGTTAGGATTAAAATTTACATCCGCATCCAAATCAGCTTTTATCACCGGCACTTCCCTTATATTCATTCCCTTTGCACAATACATCATTCTGAAAAGCAAACCTAAAGCAGAAAATATTTTCGGAGCTGTGATAGTAATGGCAGGACTTTATATACTATCCGAAGCCTTCATCACTGTGGCTAACAAAGGCGATGTACTGACACTCCTTTGTGCGGGCTCGTTTGCCGTGCATATAGTTTTTCTTGACAAGTATTCCCGGCATATAAATTTTTATTGCCTGGTCTTCGGGCAATTTCTCGCAATGGCTGTCCTCAGTCTTGTATTTGTTCTTGTCACGGAAGTGTATATTTACCATGACATATTTTTCATTCCCAATGTTAAACTTATTCTTGCAGTAATATACTCCTCGCTGTTCTCTACTCTTATCAGTATAATTTTAATGACTAAATATCAGCAGGAGACTACTCCGCTGCGGGCAGGTATTATCTATAACATGGAGTCTTTGTTTGCTGTCTTTTTTGCATTTATAATTCTGGGAGAAATTTTAAATTTAAGCCAGATATTAGGAGCAGGCATTATGCTGGCAGGGTTATTTATTTCGGAATTTTATCCATACATAAAATGTAAAATTTCCAATGAAAAAAAGAGTTAGGATAAATGTAAAGGGATTCGTGCAGGGAGTTGGTTACAGATATTTCTGTTACAGAAAAGCAGTTGAATTTAATATTACCGGTTACGCGAAAAATTTAATTGACGGAAGTGTTGTAATCGCTGCCGAGGGAGATGCAGACATTATCAATGACTTTATAGAAGAATTAAAAAAAGGACCCCGGAATTCTAAAGTTAACTCTGTGAATATTGAAGAACTGACTTTTAAAAATGAATTTTCTGATTTTGAAATTTACTGAGCGCTTAGTGGATTTAACTGAATATATTTGAGTTTATTTGAATTTATTAAAGGCTAATATTGTTCTTGAAAGTCAAATGCTATTCTTTTATTATTGCTTTACTTTAAAAATTCTTTTTAACCCTAACACATAAAACAGAATATATGAAATTTGGTTATTGATTAGAGATAACTAAAACCTTACAAATGAAAAATATAAAAACTTTCAAAGCAATTTTAGTTCTTTTA
>JBBRTN010000272.1:0-3905 GCA_038244395.1 Ignavibacteria bacterium | reverse complement strand
TGAATAAAATTAATAAATAATATTAACTTCAATTAACTATCTACAGACATCTAATGACTCTTAGACTCTTAGACATTTATGAACTTTATGGATCATTCAACATTATTTAACTTTAAATTTTTCTTTAATTGTAATAACTTAAGTAAAAATTATTTTATTTGGAAACGATGACAAAAACTTTTGCAGAAGATTTAAAAGCAGTAAGGGAAGAAAAAAATCTTTCACTGAAAACCATTGCTCAGCAGACGCGTCTTAACCTAACTGCCCTTGAGAATATTGAGAATGGTGATTTTGGTTTCCAGCCGCAGGCATACATCAGAGCTTTCTTAAAACAATATATAAACAGTCTCGGACTCGACGTTGAAGAAACACTTTTTGATTATGACCTTGCGAGAAGCGGAAAATATAAATCCAAGAGACAGAATATTCCTGCGCCGCCGGCAGAGCAGGTTATTTTAAATCAAGAGCCTGAAGAATCAACGGAAGTGAAATCCGCATTACCTGAGAAAGAAGAATTCGTGACGGAAGAGCCGGCAAAAATTACTGAAGAAAAAAAGCCCGGGTCTGAAAGACCTGTTCCGGTTATTCCCCGGGAACGAGAATTTACTGAAGAGAAAAAATTCGGGAATAAACTCAGATTAAGAGCGCCCGAAAACAAGAAAGATGATTATGCAAAAGGAGGTCCGGCCAAAAAAAATATTTTATCATCCCTGACCGAATCGCCTGTTGTCCGGAATATTTTTTTGATAATATTCATTTGTCTGGTATTGCTGGGAATCTACTCACTGATAAATATACTTTTCTTCGACGGCTCTAAGGACAAACCAGAAGTTATCCGGCAGAATTTTGATGATGTCGTTAAGGAGCAGGAGAAAAAAATCCTGGGAAAGAGGACTCCGCAGGAGATACAGGATTCAATCAAACGGGCGGAAGAAGAGTTTGCAGCTTCAGCTGACTCTATAGTTTTAAAAATAACGGCTTTGAACGACGGTGTACTTTATCTAGTTACCGATTCGGCAAATTACAATAAGCCCGATAAAATAGAATTTCAAAAGAAGAATGTCAGTGTGCATAAGGCAAAAAACAGATTTTACATTTCATCATCAAATACTGAAACATTCCGAGTTACCGTAAATGATAAGCCGGTAAAATTTGACAAGCCTTCAGTAAGCAAGGCATTGATTACCAAAGCAGGTTTATCCAAATAGTTTTTATTCTACATTTAAAAAATGATTCCTTCCGAAATAAGTAAAAAAGTCCGGACACTAAAAGACAAGATTACTGATGCCGATTACAAATATTATGTAATGGCTTCACCCGATATTGATGATTATAAATATGACATGATGATGAAAGAGCTGAGCGAACTTGAGAATAAATATCCTGAACTTAAAGCAGATGATTCGCCGACTCAAAGAGTTTCAGGAGAGCCGACCAAAACTTTTAAAACAGTCGTGCATAAATATCCGATGCTCTCACTGTCCAACTCTTATAATTTTGATGAGCTCATTGATTTCGATAAAAGAGTAAAAAATATTTTAGAAGGAAAAAAATATGAATATATCTGTGAGCTTAAATTTGACGGCATCGCCATTTCCCTGGTTTATAATAACGGCAGGTTAACAACCGGCGCTACGCGGGGAGACGGATTCAAGGGTGATGAAGTGACGCAAAACGTTAAAACTATCCGGTCGATCCCTCTTTCGATTTCAGGAAGCCGGATAAAAGATTTTGAAGTCCGGGGAGAAATCTTTTTTAAGAAAGAGGATTTTATAAAAATAAACGAAGAGCAGGAATTAAAAGGAGATAAAATTTTTGCAAATGCCCGGAATACAGCTGCAGGAACTCTGAAGATGAAAGATTCGCGGATAGTTGCTTCACGTCCCCTTAATTTTTATTCATACTTTATTTATACAGACGAAATAAAAATCAAGTCGCATTTAGAGAGCATTCATCTTCTCGAAGAACTTAAGTTTCCGGTTAACAGGCATTATAAGAAAGCAGACAATATCAATGAAGTAAAAAATTTCTGTGACAGCATAGAAAAGATACGTGATAATCTTGCATATGAAATTGACGGAGTTGTTATCAAAGTTAATTCAATAGCCGAACAGGAAATTCTCGGCAGTGTTTCAAAATCACCCCGCTGGGCTGTTGCATATAAGTTTAAAGCAAAAGTAGGGGAGACAAAATTAAAAAACATTTTCTGCCAGGTAGGGCGCATCGGCACAATCACGCCTGTAGCGGATTTGCAGCCTGTCTTTCTTGCGGGCTCTACGATTTCAAGAGCAACTCTTCATAACTTTGATGAAATAGAAAGAAAGGACATTCGCATCGGGGATTATGTAACGATTGAAAAAGGCGGAGATGTGATTCCGAAAGTTACGGGAGTAATTAAAGAAAGACGCGGAAAAGATTCCATGCCTTATGAAATTCCGGACAAGTGCCCTGTATGCGGCACTAAGCTTGAGCATCCGGAGGATGAGGTTTATTATTATTGCCCCAACTATAATTGTCAGGCTCAGGTTCAGGGACGCATCGAACATTTCGTTCACAGGAATGCGATGGAAATAGAAGGTCTTGGAGAAAGCATCATAGAAATATTTTTGGAAAAGGGATATTTAAAAAACTATGCCGATATTTATATTTTAAAAAAGTACAAAGGTGAATTAACAGGTATCGAGAGATTCGGGGAAAGAAGTGTTGAGAATATTTTAAATGCAATTGAAGAATCGAAGAACAGACCTTTTGATAAGGTACTCTTTGCGCTGGGGATCAGGCATATAGGGGAGCGGACGGCAAAGATACTTGCAAAACATTTTGGTTCAATAGACAATATTTCAATGGCAACAAAAGAAGAAATTCAGAATGTTCATGAAATAGGTCCGAAGATTGCGGAAAGCGTGAATGAATTTTTTAAAGATAAGAAAAATAACGATCTCATTAATAAACTTAGAAAAGCCGGGCTTAAATTTGAGACGGATAAGAAAAAAACGCCGGGAAAAATAAATCAGAATATCAACGGGAAAACATTTGTGATAACCGGCACGCTCGAACATTACAAGAGAGATGAAGTTCAGAGTATACTTGAAGAGCTTGGAGGGAGAGTCAGCTCGTCTGTAAGCAAGAAGACAGATTACGTTTTAGCAGGTGCGGAGGCCGGCAGCAAATTAGAGAAGGCAAAAGAGCTAAGAGTAAAAGTCATTGACGAGAAGGGGTTTTTGACATTGGCGGAGATAAATCAAAAATAAATTTCAGATAGTAATTCTCCGGAAAAAATTATGGCATTTGAAATAAATATCGACAGCAAACTTTCGAAAGAGGAGAAGTATAAATCTCTTCTTCCCGCAATTGGTTTTCTGATCGAAGGCGAAGAAAACTTCATAGCAAATCTTGCAAATATAACTTCCGCATTAAAGTACTCCTTTGAAGATTTTCTCTGGACAGGATTTTATTTGACGGATGAGAGCGACAGGAACGGATTAGTGCTCGGACCTTTTCAGGGGAGAGTCGCATGTACGAGAATTCCAGCAGGCAAAGGGGTTTGCGGCGCTTCGGCAGAAAGGAAGGAGACTGTAATAGTTGATGATGTAGACAAATTTCTAAGTGAAGTTCAGCGTGTAGGAAAGAGAGGTTATCTCGAATTTCCTACAATTTACTACGAGTATCTCTTCAATTTTACAGTTCATACACAATACCTGATGTGCAAAAACAGTATAATTTACTGGCTACCTAAAACAGAAACTGAATTAGATGCTTTTTTACCTGTTCAACATTTTTTTTACAAGTCACTAATTGATAAATATTATAAGATGATAGATGATTTTTCAATCTATTTTTTTCAGGGTTTTGAGTGGACTGAAAACATAAAATCTCAAAGGGTTAACACGATTGACAAAATTGTA
>JBBRTN010000271.1:0-3912 GCA_038244395.1 Ignavibacteria bacterium | reverse complement strand
ATCGGGATTAATCCGAACGATGTCAATACCTATCCTGAAGATTCATTTGAAAACATGAAACTCTTTGCAGACAAATATAAAATTAATTTTCCGTACCTTCTTGACCTGACACAGGAAACCGCAAGAAAGTATGACGCTGTCTGCACGCCGGATATTTATGTTTATGACAGGGAAAGAAAATTGAGATACAGAGGACGGCTTGACGACAGCTGGAAAGATGAAAGCAAGGTAACAAAAAAAGATCTTGAGAGAGCAATTGAACTCTTACTTCACAATCAGGAAATTAACTTCGATCAAATTCCTTCGATGGGCTGCTCTATAAAGTGGAAAGAATAAATCAGTTAAACAGAGTCAGACATTTATCTCCAAAAGATATTCTTCATATTCACATACAATTTCAAATCCTATTTTCCTGTAACAATTAATTGCAGACAGATTTTCGACACTGACGTTAAGACCAATGTTATCAACGGTTTCCAGAAGATCAATACACAGCGCGGAAGTAAGCTTCTGACAGATTGACTTTGCTCTATGCGCGGGATTTATTGTAATGTTCCCTAAAGTTGCGACTCTGTATTCCTTCGAATATACATGTATTCCGGAAATCCCGATCAGTTCATTCTCTTCAAAATATCCAAAATACTTTCCCGTCTCCAGCATCCGCTTATCAAAAAAATTACCTGGATAGCTTGCCTGATATAACACATTGATTATCGAAATGTCTTCGGGAAGAAGTCTCCTTATATTTTCAGAAACATTCTTCAGTAATAAACTTCTTTCTTTGAGCGACATTTTATAATGCAGTCCGCTGTCTTTTAGTATAGATTTTTTTTCAAACGCTTGTATGAGTCCTTTACTTAAATGGCAATAAATTTTTGACGGCAAATCAGTTCTGATTTTTTCAATCAGGGACAACATAGCTTCATAGTTGTTGTCTGTAATTGCCAGGAAGGTAGGAATTCCGGAACCTTCATAAAGCAAGGCAATCTGTTCAATTCCGTTTCCGGATATGAAGGCAAACCATTTTGTATATTTCCAAAAAAAATCGTCAAGGTCGCCGATGGAATATAAATTAAGATCTGTGTTCTTCCGTAAATGAGTTTCGATAATTTTTTTATTCCGGAGTATTTCTACTTTCATATTTTTAATCTTGCCTTAGAGCAAAGACCTTTTTAATCAGGATAGTTTTCATTCAAAAAAATCTTGTAATTCGTGGCTAACTATTTTTAATGAAATTAACTACTTTTGAAAACAAAAAAAATTTAAAATCTAAATTAAAATATAAGGTGGAATATTTAAAAAAATACTGCGAGCTGATAATTGAAGTAGGAGTGAATATGTATCCGGATCAATGTCTGAATATAGTATGCGGGGTAAATAACTTTGACTTCGCTCTGATGCTCGCGGAGACTGCATATTCTAAGGGAGCAAAATATGTGGATTTTCAGATTTCCAGCAGCCGTGCAAAGCGTTACCGCATAGATGAAAATAAAAATCCGTCGAACCTGGAATTTATTCCCGAATATCTTACAAATAAAAGTTTCGAGATCCTTGCTAACGACTGGGCTTTTATCAGCATTGATAATATCGAGGAACTTGATGTTCTTAAATCCATTGATGCAACAAAGTTTGCGGCTGTATCAAGGAAAGAGCAGGAGACTTTCAGAAGACAATCTGTGTTATTCGGGGCATCGCATAATCCGTGGTGCGTTGTCGCCGCTCCGGGACCTGTGTGGGCTTCCAAAGTTTTGAGCTCGGACAAATCAAAGGCAACAGCCGATGAGCTTTGGAAAAAGCTTATCCCGATTCTCAGGCTTGACAGGGAAAATCCGGTGAAAGAATGGAAGGATTTCGGGAATAAATTAATTGAACGAAGCAATACTCTGACTGCTATGAATCTTGATAAGCTTATATTCACCGGACCGGGAACGAATCTGGAAATAGGATTAAATAAAAATTCACTATGGAAAGGCGGACTCGTAAAAGCAGTGAACGGAAGATTTTTTATGCCGAATATTCCGACCGAAGAAGTTTTTAATACTCCTGATTACAGGAGGACAAACGGTAAAGTAAAAGTTACTAAACCCGTGAAGGTAATGGAAAATTTACTTACAGGTATCTGGTTTGAATTCAAAGACGGAAAGGTGATTGACTTCGGAGCGGATTCGGGCAGGGAAATTCTCGAAAAATATTTTAATACAGATGAAGGCGCAGGATACCTCGGTGAAGTCGCGCTTGTCGATAAAAATTCTGAAGTTCACAAGAGCGGACTGATATTCAACAGCATCCTGTATGATGAAAATGCGGCCTGTCACATTGCCTTGGGCAGGGGAATCCCGATGTGCTTTACTAATAAGGATGAACTAACCACGCCGGACGAAATGAAAAAATCCGGTTGTAATTATTCTCTTGTTCATACTGACTTTATGATCGGCTCTGAAGAAATAAATGTTAAGGGAGTGGATGCCGGCGGAAAGGAAGTTGTAATAATAAAAGACGGAGAGTTTAAGATATAGTATTTAAATTTCCACCCCGAGCTCTCTCGCTTTTCTGATCAGCCATTGGGCAGATGTAATTCCTTCGGTCCCTGAAATAAATTTTGCGAACTTCATCTTCGTATCATCATCTTTATTATTATTCATTTCTAATAGTATCAAATATCCCTTTATGAATTTCCGGAATTTTTCTTTTATTACATCCTGAATATTCTTTTCATTATCCAGCAGATGCCTGAATGTTTCGGCGGCATTTACAGAAGATTCAAACCAGCCCAGTTCGTAGTATACTATCAGGGTCGTCATCTTAAGTCCGTATTTCATATTCGGTTCGTGCAGCTTCTTTACTTTGCTCAGGTGTTCATTTGCTTTCAAAAAATTTTTTTTATGCGTGTACAGGTCAGCTAAGCAATAATTGAAAATATCTTCGTGAGCCTTTACGTTGAGTTTTTTGTAATTTTCCTTTATGAATACTTCCGCCCAGTCATACTCTTTTAATCTTACGGCTACATTAAAATACGTGATGAAACATGTCATAAAAAATTGCTCTTCTCCCTTCTCGCCGTAAATTTTTTTTTCAAGAGATAATTTATTTAATTCAAAATGCTCTGTGATCATATTATCTTCGCCGCTGTGGTAACGAAACGCTATGTAATTACTTATATTCACCCACACTGCATACCTGAAATCTGCCGGAAAGGTATCGCCGAGTCCGGATAAGATTTTCTTTAACCTGTAATAATATTTTTCATCCCGGGTCCTGTCCAGTAAAAGAATATCGTAATAAACTTTTATGTAAAAGTTTTCCAGGTATAGTTCATTGACGCTGATGAAACGGAGGATTTCCTCCAAAAGCGGAGTTTGAATACCTGTTTTATGAATCTTGTTAATGTTGCATATCATGACATAATGCTCAAGCATCGAAACCAGGAAACTCTCTATCAGATACTTATTGCTTTTTTCAAATTCGATTCCAGTTTTTACTTTATGCTCGTCGGAGATTCCCGAAAACAAAATTGAGATTTTTACTTTTTCAATATCAGACTTGTTTTTATAGAACTCGGAATCCGTTTTTTCAGAATGTCCGATTTTCTTATCAGCCTTTTCAAGATATTTTTCCGCAAGCTTAATTTTACTGCGCTCATTTAAAAACCTGATTATATTAAGACTGTTTCTAAGTTCATTCTTTGTCCCGTATGTTATTGAAATAAATTCTTCTGTTAATTTTGTGAGGTCATATATCAGATTTTTCATGATCCCGTAATTATATTCTTTACCCGGGAAAATTGTTGACCATAGATTGTCCCGTAACAGCTTACTGCTTGTAAATTCCGGAGCAAATTTTTTAATGCGGGTGTAAAGGTTTATTACAGAAGATTGCTTGTTATGAAAAGGCGATTTGACAAATTCCTCGAGT
>JBBRTN010000270.1:0-3917 GCA_038244395.1 Ignavibacteria bacterium | reverse complement strand
TTGTTGATATTTTTGCGCCGGGAGTCCGTGTTAATTCGACAATACCAGGCGGAAAATATAAACAGGAAGACGGAACAAGCATGGCATCTCCTGAAGTTTCAGGCATTGCCGCGGTTTTAAAATCATATTTCCCTTCACTGACTGCGGATCAATTAAAAGAAGTGATAACGTCTTCCGCCCGCCAGTATCCGGGTCTGATGGTAAAAGTAAAAGACGGACCGAAAGAATTATTTTCTAATATGTCAAAGTCCGGCGGTGTGATTGATTTGATGAATGCCTATAAAAAAGCCGGTGAAATAAAAAGTTTGCAAAACTAAAGTCGCATTCGGTCAGGTCAGCTCGCTCAATCCTGGCCGAATATTTTTTCTCCTCTGAAATATGTATTGTATACTTTCGCATCACGGATTTCATCTCCTGACATTTCACATAAATTTTCTTCCATTACCACTATATCTGCTGCTTTACCAATTTCCAGACTCCCTCTTTCTTCTTCATCGAAGGAAGCAAATGCATTATTAATAGTGTAAGCATTAAGGCAATCAGTAAATGAAATATTATTTTCAGTTACAAAGCCGTCTTCGAATCCGCTTGCCTTTCTCGTCATTGCATAGTAAATATTTTCAAACGGACTTTCACCGACTACCGGAAAGTCTGTCCCAAAGCAAACTGTCGCGCCAATGTCAAAGAGTCTCTTATAATTATGCTCAAGCCTGTAATCATCAAGTATCGCGGCGGCTGTTTTTGCATCACTGAATAAATGCGCCGGCTGAACCGAAGCAATTACTTTCAGATCCCTGAATCTCTGAAAATCATTTTCCCGGATATGCTGCGCATGTTCGATTCTGAATCGTCTGTCTTTAATAACTTTGCCGTCCTGACTGATTAACATTTCATTTAAATCCAACAGCTCCGTTACAGCCTTGTCTCCGATTGCATGAACAGACATCTGAAGTCCTGCTTTGTCTATTTTAAATGCAAGTTTTTCAAACTCGCCGGAATTAACAAACTCTGTCTTAATACCATTATGATTTGAATTCTTATAATCCGAATGCATCAATGCTGTCCTGCTTGACAGCGACCCGTCATAAAATGCTTTCAGTGAATTGAATTTTATTAAATCCGTAATCCCGGAAAATTCATCTTTATATTTCTGCAGATTATAAAATTCCTTAAACGGAAGTCTCGCGTCAACTCTTAATCTTAAATTATTTCCTCTTATCATCTCAACATATATTTCCAGGTCTTCAACCAGCGTGATGTCTGATATAGCGGTGATGCCGAGTGAATTTAGTTTTTTCATCTGCTTCACTGCAACTGATGTTCTTTCATTAAGCGAATGCTGAGGAATTGAATTCATGACAAAATCCCTTGCTCTTTCCTTCAATTCCCCTGTTGCTATATTATCCGGATCTTTTATGATTTCTTCAGAAGTAAAATTATTTAATTGGTTTAATATCCCGGAGACATCGAGCGCTTTTGAATTCGCAAAAGCTGAATGCATATCAAACTTAGAAATTATAACCGGCACATCATTGCAAATCCCGTCAAGAAAATTTTTACCGGGATTAATTTCTTCTTTGAAATTTGATTCCGAAAAATATCCTCCGTAAATCCACCGGTCGCCATTGAATTCTTTATAATGCATAATTCCTTCAGTGAAATCATTTTTGGTTGCAGCATCTCTTAAATTAAGCTGTGAATTTACCAATGCGCCTTTTATAAAATGACAATGACCATCGGTAAACGCAGGTATGACAAGCTTTCCCTTAAGGTCAATTATTTCATTGTAGTTTTTCCTGACTTCAGATGCATGCAGACTATTTCCTGTAAAGTCTATTTTCCCCGTAACCCCGTCAAATCCTATTGAATCCTGAAATGAACTGCCGCCGGTCCATACCTTTGCATTTATAAATAATGTTCTCATAGGTTTGTATTTGTATTTAAATTTAGCAATTTTCGAGATGTAACAGTAAAGTAAGATTATTAAGTTTGAATAAAATATTTTTTAATAATTTAATTTTAAATGAAAAATGAAAAACGCAATTAACTGGTTTGCAATCCCGTGTTCGGATTTAACAAGAGCCGTCAAATTTTATGATAAAATATTTGATTTCAAAATGAATGTTATGAAAATGGGTAACGAGGAAATGGCATTCTTTCCCAATGATCGGGACGGAGTCGGGGGACATATTTACACGCTTAAGAATTTCAAGCCGGCGGATAATGGCCTTATTTTGTTTTTAAACGGAGGTGATGATCTTCAGGAGATCCTTAACAGGGTTGAATCTGCCGGCGGCAAGATTGTCACACCCAAAACTCAAATCTCTCCCGAGGTTGGTTATATGGGTTACTTTACTGACAGTGAGGGAAATAAACTTGCTCTGCATTCTCCTAAATAATTCTCAAATTTTTTTCCTGAATATAAATCAGGCGGAGACTCAATATAAATCACAATATTGCGTCTCCGCCGTTTTGTTTGTTATTTTAATAATGTCATTTTCTTTGTCTCTGTGAATTTATCAGTTGACAATTTGTAATAATATATCCCGCTCGGAAAATTACCGGCATTAAAATTAACGCTGTAAGTCCCGGCGTTCTGCTTTTGACTGACTAATGAAACAATCTCTTTTCCCGTTAAGTCATAAACTTTTAATGAAACAAAATTGGCTGCTGACAGGCGGTATGTGATAACTGTAGATGGGTTAAAAGGATTCGGATAATTCTGATTCAAAGTATAATCATTGCTTAATTCAGTTTTTTTTTCATTGACTGAAACGAGATTTCCATTCTCGGTAACAGTTATGTTTTGATTGACAGAAACATTTGTAAAATATTGATTTCCGCCTGCCGGCCATTCTACAATGAGCGAATCTATCACAGATGCATTTCCGAATCCGAAATGCTGTATAAGATTTTGACCGCAATACCCTGATTGTCCGTCAATCTCCTGCATTTGCCAGACCGGCGTTCCGCTTATGTTTGCCTTTACTCTGACCTTTGCTCCGATAGCTGATTTATTTGAAATCATGCCGGTGCATTTTATATTTATCCATTTGTTTCCGTTTTGAAGTTCATTCTGATACAGCGCATTTTTCTGGTTCTCGCCAAATGTATTTGCAGTTACAACATCCAGGTCTCCGTCATTATCATAGTCTCCCCATGCAAATCCATATGAATAACCCGAGTCACTTACCAGTTCGCCTGATGTGATTTTTTGAAAGGATGCAGTACCGGTTTCACGCAGCATATTTTTATAAAGTTTATTCACAAGCTTTTGAGAAAAATCAGGCGGAACGTAAGCCTGGGTAATAAACATATCGAGGTCTCCGTCATTATCATAATCACCCCAGCCTGAAACAGCGTTATAGCCGTTCTCAGTTACTATAGGGTCATTTGTAATTTCAGTGAAGTTAAAATTTCCGTCATTGCGGTACAGGAAATTTCTCTGGTTTACATTATTAGTTACAAATACATCAAGATCTCCGTCATCATCATAATCACCCCAGCTGCCGCTCCATGATTCACCACCTGCAGCAGTCAATGGCGTATTTGTTACAGCAGTAAAATATCCGTTGCCGTTATTCCTGTAAAGAAATTCATTCTGATTTCCTTCCCTGCAGACAAATAAATCGAGGTCGCGGTCATTGTCTATGTCCACCCAGTTTACCCCGCGCGAAAATGCAGTCATGCTTGTTACTGCCCCGGTATCAACTTTAATGAAGTTTCCTCCGCCGTTATTTTTGTAAAAAAAATTTCTGTGGTTTGTGCCCTCGCTGTTTGTGACAAATAAATCCAGAAGTCCGTCGTTATTATAATCCCCCCAGCTGCAGGGTTCCGAATAAGTCTGCTGCGTACAGATCCAGCTGTTGTTTTGAAAAGTGAAAGTCCCGTCCCCGTTATTTTTATAAAGCAGGTTA
>JBBRTN010000269.1:0-3929 GCA_038244395.1 Ignavibacteria bacterium | reverse complement strand
CTGTTAACGGTAAACTGCCTGAACTCAATTGCCCGGCTGCTGTCAATACTCAAATATTTTACAATTAAATTTTCATGATTAGTCACGAAAAAATCCTGGTACTTCAATGCAAGTGAATCAAAATTTACTGTCAGTGAATCTTCGAGAATTCCTGTAGTATATAATTTTACTGTTGAGTCTTTTCCGGAACGGATCGAAAACTGGTTTTGATTATTTAAAAAATTAATGTTTATGCGTGTCGTGTCCAGAAGATAATTGCTTATTATTAATTTATTGGTTGATAAATTTATATCAGCTTTTAATTTTGACGGATAGTTTCCTGTAATATCATTTCTGATGTTTGCATTCAGGGTATCATTTTGTGTAAGTATCAATGAATCTTTATAGCTGAATTTATCAATGATTCCGTCCGAAGTAAATGTAAATAAACCGCAGCTGTCGCTCATAGTTCCGTCAATCTTGCCCGCAAAAATTATTGAATCGGTTCCAATGAAAGAATAAAGCGGAGTCAGATCTTTTATGTCAATTGAATATGTCAGATTAAGATTGCTGCATAAGGGCGAATAAATTACGGGGTTTGTCAATGTAGTGTTATCTCCTGTCTCCGTTGAATCTGTATTACCAAAGGATAATCCTGCAGAAATATTATCAATGTTGTTTTGTAAAACCGCTGCAAGTGTACTGAAATCAAACTGTCCTTTCATCATGATTTTTGCAAAGTCGGTATTCAAAGAAATTTTAGTTGCGCTTCCGTCAAGAGCCATTTCTAAATCCAATGGTAAAGCCGGAATATTAAAATTGCCGAATTGAGAAGGGCTCATGTTTATCTTGTATGTTCCCGCCATGCTGTTAGGATTAAATCCTCTTCCGTTAATGTCAAAGTCGAAATTTAAATTGCTGCTCTGACTATTGTCTTTTGTAAATGCGGCTATGTTAAGACCTGATGCCGTTCCTTTCAGGTCATATGAAATATTCTTTAGATTTAAAATATTTATTCTTCCGGCTAATTTTGTCTTCACGGCATCTGAAAAATAAGAAATATCCAGACCGACATTTCCCCTGTTGAAATTAAGCTGCCCGTCCGAGCTTGCAATGTTCTGACCGTAAAATTTAGTTCTCTTCAGACTGTAGTGTAACTTTCCCGTTGCTGTCCTGTAATCGAATCCTCTTGCGTCTACAATAAAATCCCCGTTGATGTCGCTTTGGAGTGACTTATCATTTATTATTTTTCCTATGTTCAGATTGTTCGCCGAAATGTCACCTTTATATCTTGTCTCACTCTGTGTAAGATCAAAGTTTACTTTTCCCCGCGCGCTTCCTGCCTGGCTGTTAAAATCAAAGTCCGAAATGAAATTATCAGGCTTGCCTACATATGTTACACTATTAATATAAACCTTCCCAAGATAGCTGTAATCAGGAATATGCAGACCCGGTAAAATAATTTTTGTATCAATTGCGTTTACCACCATGTCCCTGCCGCGCACATCAAAATATAATTCGGAAGGATGGTTAAGGTTCTTCACATTTCCTTCGAAAGAATAAAATGAATTCGGTGTATTCAGGTCGAGCCTGTCAATTTTCAGGTCTCCGTAATTTCCCTCTGCAGTTAATTTCAGTGAAACTGTGCTGTCGAGAAAATTTAATACGGGGAGGAAAAAAGTCAGGTCATCAAAATTAATTTTTTTAATGTCCAGGTCCAGTTTCGTGTTATTGTCTCCGAAATTTTCATAATCTTCTGCATTGAAAGGATCAATGCCGCTCATTGTTAATTCATTGATTACAAACTCGGAGCGGTCAGTTGTAAGTCCGAAATTTTTTACTGAAGTCCCCGTATCATGCTCATTTACATTTGCCTGCAGATAAAGACTTTTTACATTAAAGTCAGAGTTTGTATTAAAGCTGAGGTTCTTTAGATTTAAGTTTTTTTCATCCGGGAAATAATTTGCGCTTAAATTTAAATTGAGATTACTTACATCAAGCGAGCCGAATTTAAAAGTATCAAGCTTTGGCATTTCAATTTCTCGGATCGGCAGATTTGAATTCTTCTCTTCAAGAATCCTTACAGAACCATTTTCAATTGCAATGTTCTCTGCTGTTATTTTCCAGTCAAACGTTGAAGCAGTCGTATCTTTTATTTTGTCTGAAGATAACAGATAATCCAGATTCCATGTAAGACTGTCCCTGTTGTCCCTGATTTTTGTAAGGTTAATCTGCGGCTCTGTCAGTGTGAGGTCATGAACTAAAATTTTTTTGTTGAGAAGTCCTGTGATGCTGTAATCGGCGCGAAGTGAATTAAATGTTAGAAGAGTATCGCCCTTCACTTTGATGCTCCCGTCATTTAATTCAAATCCTCTGAATAAATTTCCCGTCAGTGACTCCGCGTAAATTGTTGCATCCTTTGATGCAAGTGATGTATTGATTTTATCGAGTGCGATGCCGAGGGCCCATTTGTCAAAGGTATCAGTCTGTATAAACAAGAGAATAAAA
The DNA here is from genome assembly GCA_038244395.1 of Ignavibacteria bacterium. Taxonomy (GTDB): domain Bacteria; phylum Bacteroidota; class Ignavibacteria; order Tepidaquicellales; family Tepidaquicellaceae; genus JAGPCH01. The sequence continues at coordinate 1,442 of JBBRTN010000269.1, read as the reverse complement.
ATTATAAGAATAATTAAAAGAGCGCATAAAACAAAAGCCCACTTGAACAGTCTTCCAAGAAGACTCTTCTTTCGGGGACTTTTATTTTCGACTTTGATATTATCTTCTGTAGAATTCATTAAACTTTTTTTACTGTACACGGACTGGTTTCTGTTTTTAAAAATTAATTCTTAATCTTCTTCAGAATATTTGTAGTAGAGTAATTTTCCAGATATTTTAAACTCACTACCTTTCCGCCGTTTCCTTTTACAATGTCAGAACCGACGATATCCTCTTCTTTCCAGTCGCCGCCTTTGACAAGATAATCCGGAAGTATTTCATTTATAATATTATAAGGAGTGTCCTCTTCAAAAATTATTACATAATCTACGCTCCTGAGATTGTCGAGTAAATATGCCCTGTCGGTTTCATTGTTGACCGGCCTGCTTTCTCCTTTGAGTTTTTTTACAGAGCCATCTGAGTTTACTCCGATAACCAAAACATCTCCCAGTGATTTTGCCTCGTTAAGATATGCAATATGACCCTTATGCAGAATATCAAAGCACCCGTTGGTAAAGACTGTTTTTTTATTTTCGGATTTGAGCTTATCGCGTATTAATTTAAAATCTTCTGTTGTCGTTATCATGGTTACTCATTTATAATATGTTCAATCAGCGCATCCTTAAATATCGGCACAATGCCGACTTCCTCCACTACAAGACCTGCTGCATAATTCGAAATTACGGCAGCATCACGAAGGCTCGCTCCGCCTGCAAGACAGACTGCTATCGTTGAGATAACTGTATCGCCCGCACCTGATACATCTGCGACTTTCCTTGCTTTAGTCCCTATCTTTTCTTTTTTAATCTCACTGCCGTTGTTTTCTATAATCATCATCCCGCTTTCTCCAAGCGTTAGAATTATATTCCGGCATTTTAATTTTTGCAAAAGTTCCTCTGTGAAATTATCTATATCTTCGGGAGTTTTTATTTTTTTTCCGAGCGCATCTTCAAGCTCTTTCCTGTTTGGTTTGAAAAGATATGAGTTCTTAAATTCAAAGAAGTTATCAAACTTAGGGTCAACTAAAATTCTAATATCATTCTTCATCGCAAATTCAGAAATCATATTAATAAGATTCTTTGTAAGAACACCTTTGTTGTAGTCCTGTAAAATTATTACTCCCGCATCTTTAACATTTTTCTCCAGCAGTGATAATATTTTTTTCTCAGTCTCATTTGAAATGTCATTCTTTGATTCGCTGTCTATCCTTAGTAAATGATGTGAATCGGAAATAACTCTCGTCTTGCTGGTAGTCGGTCTGTTAATTTCTTTAATCAAACCATTCGTGTCAATAGATAATTCATTCATCGCTTCTGTCAAAAGTATACCTTCATTATCATCGCCGATTACACCAATGAGAAAAGGATTCGCTCCGAGTGTTCTCACGTTGTATGAAACGTTCG
>JBBRTN010000268.1:0-3932 GCA_038244395.1 Ignavibacteria bacterium | reverse complement strand
GGATGCTTCTGGTGTGAGGAAGCTGTCTTTGAAAGCGTAAAAGGTGTTGGTGAAGTAATATCGGGATATTCCGGTGGCAAGACAAAAAATCCTACATACGAAGAAGTCGGATCCGGAACGACAGGACATGCGGAGTCTTTTCAGGTCTACTATGATTCTTCGCAAATTAATTATGAGACATTGCTCAAGGTTTTTTTTGCGTCACAGGATCCAACACAAGTTAACGGGCAGGGACCTGACGATGGAACGCAATACCGTTCGATTATTTTTTACAGGAATGCCGAGGAGAAACAGCTTGCCGAAAAATATATTAATGATATAAATAAGTCAGGGAAATATGACAAGCCGGTAGCAACTGAAGTCGTGATGTATACTGTATTCTGGCCTGCGGAAAAATATCACCAGGATTATATTATGCATAACCCTGATGAATCATACGTACAGCATGAATCAATTCCGAGACTCCGCAGGACTCAAAAACAAATACCTGAGCTGATAAAGCCGGACAAGTCGGTCATTGATAAATAAAAAGTAATTGTAAACGAAAAAAATGGACGGCTGTGTTTGAAAATACTTCCTGTGATATCTCCTTAAAATAAACTGTAAGCCATGAGAATTCAAAATGGAAATAACTTTTAGTGAAATAAAATCCCAGGAGGAAATAAAAGAAGTATCTTTGTTAGCTTCAAAAATCTGGAATGCATATTATCCTTCAATTATAAGCCAGGCGCAGATTAACTATATGCTCGATAAGATGTACTCTCTCGAAAGCCTTAACAAGCAGATATTCGAAGACAAGAATATTTTTATCGCTGCCAGCATTGATAATGAAATGACCGGATTTATTTCTTTCAGCAGCACCGGCGGCGAAGATTTTTTTATTCACAAACTTTATGTCAGTACAGAAAATCATAATAAAGGAATCGGAAGGAAATTATTCAATTTCGTTTTTGAAAATAAAGAAGTGAAAACAATTCGCCTTACTGTTAACAGGAAAAACTTTGCAGCGGTTAATTTTTATTTCAGGATTGGATTTATAATTGAGAGTGTCATTGATATGGATATTGGTGAAGGCTTTGAGATGAATGATTTTGTTATGCTTTACAGGAATTAATTTTTATAGTCCGAAAGTTCTTCCGAATTTTAAAATATCGTAATCATATTTTTTCCTTATCTTGTCAATTTTCTTCATAAGATTTTCTTTTTTATCTATATCCTGAAAAATATTTCCCTGCATTGAATCATCACCCGTGATAAACTCGGAAAACTTTACACCGAGTAATCTTACTTTTTTATTATTCTGCATCATCAAATCAAGAAGCTTTATTGCATCTTCATAAAAATCAGCTTCAAGATTGGAATACTTTGTCCCGGTGAATGATTTCTGATTTACTTTGAAATCAAAATACTTTACCTTTACTGTAAGGGTTCTTCCCTTCATACCTATAGCCCTGAGCTTTTCACAGCATCTCTCCATCAGATAATAAAGTTCGGATAAAAGAAATTTCCTGTCGAGAGTGTCATTAAAAAAAGTATTTTCCTTTGACAATGATTTTCTCTCTTCACCGTTTTCCTTAACATTGTCACTCCCCTTCCCGTTAGCTACATTCAAAAGAAATGAACTATGCATTCCGATTTCATTTTCATAAAAGGATTTATCAAACTTTAAAATATCACCTATGCAATAAATTCCATATCGCTTAAGCCTTACCTGTGTTGACTTTCCGACTCCCGGGATTTTTTCAATCGGCATTGAGGAAAGAAATTCTTTTTCATTATTAAAAGGAATCAATGTAACGCCGTCAGGTTTATTTATTTTAGAACCAATCTTAGCGCAAATTTTATTTGTGGCAATGCCGATAGAGCAGGTGATGTCAAGAGTACTTTTAATATCTTCCTTTATTTTTTTTGCAAGGGAAACATAATCATTATTATGCATGTGCATTACACCGGTAACATCAAGAAATGCTTCATCAATACTAAGCGGCTGAATAAGCGGCGTATACTTATACATAATTTGCCTGGCACGTTTCGAATAGTCTGAATAAATTCCCTTAGTATGTCTTATGAAATTTGCTTCCGGAACGAGCACCAGCGCCCTCGAAAGCGGCATCGCCGTTCGTACACCTTTTGCTCTTGCCAGATAATTAGGACAGGATACAATTCCTCTTGCATCTTTTTTCGATCCGCCTACTACAAGCGGTTTATTTCTCAGGGAAGGGTTTATAGCTTCTTCGCAGGATGCAAAAAATGCATCCATATCCACATGAAATATTATTTTATTATTTTTATCCGGCATTTGATGTAACTTACTTCAAATCGAAAACCTTTTCAATATGAATAGTAATGGGGATTGTTAGATTCAGCTTTGGCTGAGCTTTATCGTTGGTGACCAAAAAGTTTGAATTAAGTTTAAAGTATATTTCGAGTGTGTTTCAATCAAAACTTTTTGGAACACCCAACGATGGCTGATCGTATTACTACGAAATTAATTCGTACTAACTCAAATTGAAAGTGAGCCCTTTGTTAATTTACCGACGGCATAAAATTTCAAAGTCAGTGATTGAAGCTCATCGCGGAAAATTTCTGTCAGCAGTTTTCCGGGTCATGGAGCAGTATTTTCAGTAAACACTTCCTTACATTACTTTAGTCATAAAGTAATAAATCAAATTCAGAAATCTGATATACATTACTTCTAACAAATCTTTTCATTTCATCTTCATCCCGTTTTCATTTCTAAATATTAAGTTTGTATATCTTAACAAGAAAGGAACCCGGCCATGAATACAATTAAATATGCAAAAAGTTTATATGCTTTAATAATTACTGTTATTGTATTTACAGCAATTGCAAATAACATACAAGCTCAGGACGATGATAAGAAATATTCCGAAAACGATATTCCGAAGGCAGTTCTGGAATCTTTTAAAACATCTTATCCAAAAGCTGATATTCTAGGATATGATGTTGACAATGAGAACGGCGTTAAGATTTATGAAATCGAAACCAAGGAAGGAAATTTATACCGTGACATGGAATACACCTCTGACGGAAAAATTTCGGAAATAGGCGAAATCATTGAGATAAGTACTTTGCCTGAAAGTGTTGTAAGTTCAGTTAATAGTAAATATAAATCAGGAAAAATTCTGGAGGCTGAAAAGAAAACAAGAAGCTCAGGAATTACTTATGAAGTTATAACTGGCTACAATGGTAAGAAGTATGAAGTGTTACTTGGTGAGAACGGAAAGATCTTAAAACAATCTAACGAAGAAAATGAAAAAGATGGCGACAAAGAATCCGATGATGATAACTAAGGCTGTTATTTGTAATTACATAAAACAGACAAAATTGAAAAGTAAATTTGTTCTTTAAACTTTTAAACCGGGTGAGTATAGAACCCGCCGAATATCCACCCGGCAATTTTGCAAAAAGATTTTCTGAACTATTAAATTAAAATTATGAATTACTTAAAAAAATTTCTACCCGGGATATCAATGATAAGGATAAGTATAGTACTTGCTAAGCTTCGGAAAATCTGGTGATAAAAAAAAAATACTCAAGTAAACGGATCAGAGTCTAAAAATACTGCAAAAGTGGATTAAATTTCCAATAACATTAATATGAAAAGCCCTGAAATATCTTTAGACAAATTACCTGCTTCTGTAAAGTTGTTTATTGAGAAAAATTATTCCGGTTATCATATATTAACCGCTGTACCGAACCCGCTTTGCCAGGCTGGAGATGCCATTGATTTATCAATTGAAAAAGTGGGATTGCCAAAATTGTCATTATATCATCAAGAGATATTATTTATAAATCAAGAACAAACATGCTCCATTAACTTAATTACTAATTAAGAACGTAACATGAAAACTCAAATTGCAATATTTTTTATTTTACTGTTTATAATTATACCAAAGGTCAATCTGTAT
>JBBRTN010000267.1:0-3938 GCA_038244395.1 Ignavibacteria bacterium | reverse complement strand
TCTGAAGATCCGGACTGAATAAAAAGAATTTTCCTTCCGAAGGGTTATCAGCGCCATTACCGACATAAATATATTGATACTTTCCCGTAGCGAATCTCGGATTAATTGTGCCTGATGTAACAAGGTCAATCGAAGAATCCATTGCCGCACCCGTAATATTGTTTAATCTGTAAATTTTTTTGCCGTACGGAATGTAGACTGAACTGTCTTTTCCGATTGCAAACTGTGAATATGTTCCCACCGGTTGAATGACATTTCTTGTCCACAATACAGTGAAGCCGGTTCCGTTATCTTTCAATGCATACATTAGTCCCCCGTCCCTTATACAGTACACAACTCCGTTTGAAGAAACTGAAAAAGGGATTTCCTGATCACCGTCTCCGGGAAGGTCAACTGAGGAATATTTTGTAATGCCTGTGTTCACATCTATCGCAATAATTTTTTTCGGAGTAGTCAATCCTCCCTGCCAAGTATACAGAGTGTTTCCGTTTATGCACATTGCTTCAGCTCCGGTATTGGGAATGATCCGGTTATTTGTCCATACAGTGTCACCGTTTAGTTTGTTTATTCGCATAATTCTGTAGCTTCCCGAGCCCGGTAAAATCAAGTCTCCGTTTGATGCAAATACTGCTGTCCATATGATCCCTCTCTCTACCGTGAATCTTGACTTCCAGGCTAAAGAACCATCCGAAACATTTAATGCGAATATTGTGTCTGTGCCGTTCTGCTGAAAATCTCTTACATAAATTTTATCATCATTAAATCCCATTATTACATTTACACCCGAATTCTCTCCGTATATCCAGAGTGGATTTAAATTATTAAAATTATATGCAGCCACAAGGGCTCTAAGAGGATTCAAAGAAGTATAACGTGTCGTTGCAAAATTCTGATGATATGTAAACAGAGGCATCCCCCAGATTGAGTAAGGTGAATTATATGTCTTATCAAAGCCTCCGATAAAATCATAAAAATTTTCATTGTAACAATCTCTGTTGTTATTACCGCCGACAGTTACCCAATTTAAATTATATTGAGCTGTTGCCGGCAGTATATTTAAAAATATTATTACTATTGTAATTAAGCTTTTCAAAATTTTATTTTTAATTTTAAAATTTTATGAAAAAAATGTTTTAATTTTAAATTTAAATCTGAAAATTTAGTTTAATTCTAAGTTAAGTTAAGAACAGCCATATATAAAAAAAGCGAGTCCGTTAAGACCCGCTAAGCAAGTAATGAGGTTTGAGATTAATGTTATTTTTTTATTTGGATAAAATCATCCTTTTTGTTTCACTGAAATTTCCGGCGTCTAATTTATAAAAATAAACACCGCTTGCCAGTCTGGAGCCGTCAAATTCAACACTATAGCTTCCCGCGTTAATAAATCCGTCGAGGTAGGTTTCGATTTCATTACCAAGTACATCATAAAATTTCAGGCTTACGTTTCCGCTCTTCGGAATGGAAAAACTGAAATTAGTAGTTGGGTTAAATGGATTCGGATAATTTTGAGACAGACTGTAATTTAATGGAGTACTGTTTTGATTAACTATACCCGTAGCTCCTGTCAAAGAAGTTTTCATTGCCTGCTGAACATTATAATTAGTTGAAATACTTGATCCGAGTTTATAAACAAAAACATTCAGCTCACAATTATTTTCGTTCGCAACCTGGGGAGCAGCAGGAACCACGTAATTAATATTTCGTGATACGACCTGACCTGTAGTCCATGTGCCTGAATGTATGAGTTCTCCAAGGTCACCGTTTATCATACTCTTTACAACATTGTCATGAACATAATTGCTGGCTCCGGGACACGACCCGTTGCCTGTTTGTGAATATACTAAATTACTCTCAGTCAATACATAATTTATATAATAGTCTCCCGTTAAGTCCGTATTAGATGTTATTGTTACATTTGCTGAAAGTGTTCTTGTTGTATTATCATAGCTTTTATTGGAAATTGAAATATTTACTCCTGGCTGAATGAACAGTGATTGTAATACCACTTCGTTGTTCCATGCAGTATTACCAATGATTCCTGTTTTCCTTCCAACGCTTCCTGTCGGATACAAATTAAATCCGAAGAGTCCGCTTATACCGAGACTGTATGGCTGCCATGGGTCAGTAACACTGCCTCCGTGATATGCAAGTACAACTGTGTTAGGATAATTAGCAAGAATGTCCTGCACTATCTGATGATTGCAGGGACACCACTGACACCATGTCCCGGTACAATATTCAAGCAAAACTGTGTTATCCTGTGAATAAGATTTATTTGCATCAAAAGCAACAAGTAATATAAATATGGAAAAAATTGTAATGATTTTTTTCATGGTAAACTCCTTTATTTTAATTTATTAATAAATTATTTCAAATATTTGGGGGGTAATTTAAGTACTACATTAAAGCTTTTAATTTTTAAAATCAATGAATATTTTTTTAATTATGGGTATGATTGGATATGACTGGATAAGATGGGTAACATGAAAATTTTTGATCCCACTTATTTCAAAAGCATCATTCTCTTTGTTTTACTTATGACTCCGTTTATATCAAGTTTATAGAAATAGATTCCGCTTGAGAGATTTGAGGCATCGAATGTAACCGAATGTCTGCCTGCATATTGCTTTTCGTTTACTAAGGATGCAACTTCTGTTCCGAGTACGTTATAGACGGTCAGCTTTACATCATAGAACGAATTGCCAATTCTTTCTTCCGGCAATTCGTAATTTATCTTTGTTGAAGGATTAAAAGGGTTCGGGTAATTGTCTGTTATTATTTCTTCGGATATTTCTTCTTTACTCAGAGCAGCCCGTTCTGATAAACCAATTTTACCGTCGGTTCCTCCGGGCGGATTGTTTATCACGTAGAGTATATCACCGTTTGAATCATATCTTACTGCTGTCCAGTATGCTTCGTTTTCATTCCAGCCCATCATCACTATCAAAGGTGTCCCGTCATTTGCTAATTCTATTTTTGCATATTTATTCGTGAGTATTCCGTAATTATCATTCTCCAGAAAGTAAGGATTATATTTTCTGTCATACGATTTTACAGGATTCGGATCATTAATATGCTGTTTGTATTTTTCGAATGCAAAACCGTTCGGGGATCCCTCACACTGACCCGCAACGAATATATCATTACTGTCATTTACTTTTATTGAAGACGCCTTATCATCAAGTCCCTTTCCTTCAAAATCAAAAAACTTAACAACGCTGTCCCATCCACTCTGACCATTAGTACCTTTGTATTTCATTGTTGCAAAATCAAGATTGTTTCCCAGCGAATGACGAAGCTGAGTATACCCGCTTACATATAGATCTCCCGTTTTATCGGCGCATATTGAAGTCCCGACATTCGTTCTTGAGTTCCCGTTCCTGAATACTCTGCTCCATGCTAAGTCCAGCTTGTTGTTATTATCAGGTTTGAATGCGAGTGTGAGATAGGTTGACAATCTTGGTTCTAAAACCATTCCATCTGTAACACTTATCACGCCGCTTCTTGACTTTTGAACCGCATTGGATGACTTGTCGGAAAGAATAAACTCTGTTGGTTTTTCATTTGTAAAAGGTTTGTTGTATATCAGAACTTCCGGTGAATTTGAATTATTTTTATCATAAGTGGCAATCATAATATCATCAAGTAGTTTTGGACCCTGATAGGAATAACCCACCACATATGCATGTCCTACATCAAGTGAAATATCAGTTGCTACATCATCCCCCGGGAATTTATTGTAAATATCCTGCCACTGAACGTTACCGTTAGCTGCATTGTATTTCATAACAATGAAATCCTTTCCGGACATTGGCGAAGTTACATATCCTGAAATAAAAACTTCATCGGCATTTCCGAATTCATTTAATGAAATATCAATACCCATTCCTTTATCATCACCGGGATTAGAGTAAACCGAATCCCAAATTAATGTTCCT
>JBBRTN010000266.1:0-3938 GCA_038244395.1 Ignavibacteria bacterium | reverse complement strand
ATCTCTCCGGGATTAATTTAAAAAATATTTTTTCAAAATAATTTAATTAAGACAAAATGAAAAAGCTCATTGACGCAATGTATTTTTTTATTGCCGGTTTTTATATTGACAGAATCAGAAAGAAGCTTATGATCAAATAAGATAGAAACAGTGCCAAAAAAATTTCAAATAAAATAAAAAAAATTATGAAGCAAAACTTATACTTATTCTCAGATACAATCTTAAGAAAGAAAAATAATACACTTCAGATAGAGAAAGATGTTAATTGCAAAGCTGCCCATGAATCTGATGTAGACTTAAACGATGAAGATTCCTTAATTGTAGGTACTGCAAGAACGGAAAGCACAGGTGAGAAAAAAATCATCCCTGCACAAAATGTAGAAGCAATTTATTGCTTCGGGAATGTGAAGTTCAACACAAGTTTTCTTTCTCTGTGTTCATACCATGCGATCCCGGTCCATACTTTCAGCTATTACGGAAATTATATCGGGAGCTTCATGACGAGAGCGGAAATAAATTCAGGGAATATTGTGCTGAGGCAGGCAGAACATTTTTCAGATCAAATTAATAGATTCAGAATATGTCTTAAGCTCATTGAAGGAGCGGGAGCAAATATTATGAGCAATCTGAATTATTATAAGTACAGAGGCGTGACATTAGATGAAGAGATAATCGCTATAGAATCGTCCTTAAAATGTCTTGAGGTTTATAAATCAGAAGAACTCTTTCATACTGAAGAAATTGAATCAGTAATATTTTCCATGACGACGGATACGATTCTCGGCTATGAAGGAAATATAAGACAGATATATTATTCCGCATGGAAAAAATTTCTTAAGCAGGACACAGGATTCGTAAAACGAAACAGAAGACCGCCTGAAGATATGATCAACTGCCTGGTCTCATTCGGCAATACGATGATGTACACAATCTGTCTGAATGAAATTTACAGAACCGGACTGCTGCCGTCCATAGGGTTTTTGCATACGCCGGGCGACAACAGGTTTCCATTAAGTTTTGACATTGCCGAGATATTCAAACCTGTAATTATTGACAAAGTAATATTCAGAGTTATAAATCTGGAAATGATAAAGGAAACTGACTTTTATAATAAAGACGGAAAATTATTAATGAAGGAAAAAGCGCGGAGAAAATTTATAGAAGAAATTGAGAACAGATTGAAGACAGTTATAATGCATCCCGTTTTAAAACGTGGCGTGTCTTACAGGACGCTGATAAGAATGGAGTGTTACAACCTCATAAAATACCTGAAAGGAGCCGGGGATTATATTCCATTCAAAGCGGATTCGTGAAAAAGTTTATTAATTTTAATTTAAAACTAAAATAATGAAAGTGTATTACATCTCGGTATATGATATAGCATCCGAAAAACGGCTACCTAAAGTTCTGAAGACATTCAGAAAATATTTATTCTGGATACAGAATTCTGTCTTTGAAGGAGAATTGAATGAGACACAATTCAGAAATCTCAAGGAAGAACTGAAGAAGATAATTAATAAGCAAGCCGACTCAATTCTTTTCTTTTCAGTTGAAAATAAAAGATATGTCACTAAGAGCAAGATCGGCATTGAAAAGAATGAACCGTCTATGATGATATAAGTCACAATTAATCAAACTTAAAAAAAATCAAATGGCAAACATTATATTAATAGGATTCAGCAATTCAGTTAGTCTGGATAAAGGCAGTACGTCCTGGAAAGGAAATTATCTGAACGACATACTCGCGGCTTCGGATTTCAACTTGATAAATAAGTTGAACTCAAAAAGATTAATCGGATACTTCGCAGGAAAAGCGGACTCGGATAAATATTGCTATGAGCTTGAGCCGGAGAATATTGAGCTGAATGAAAAGTCCCTGAAGATTGATTATACAATATTGGGAAAGAGCGACATAAAATCCGGAGAGATCAAATCCGTGATTTTTAAGATAATGAATTCCGCAGAATCAGGAATAAACAATTACCCGTTTTGTATCGCGCTGGAAGAGGAAGGATTTAATTCATTGATAGAGGACGACGCTGTAATTAAGCAACTCAATAAACTCAAATCAAATAATGACTGGTTAGGAATTTATAAAATGTTTGAGCCTGTGGACAGCATAAAAGAAAGACCTCATTTATGGAACAACGTGAAAGCGCTTGATACGCTGTCATTTGCATGCGCGAAACTTTCGGAAGTGTACATCAACTTAAAATTCAATTTCAAAACTGAAACGGAGAAAGAAAATTTTCTGAGACGGCAGAAGAAGTACAGGAATGAAACTATTACACTCAGAGAAAGATGCATTGAGCTTAATCCGAAATACGCGGGATATTATTCAAACCTCGGATATTCTTATTATCAGTATGTCCGCGAACTTATGACTCCCGGCGGAAGAAGAGACGGAAAAATTGCTAATGAAGCAAACAATTGCGTGGCTCAGCTTGACAAAGCATTAAACATTGATCCAAACAGAATTACTGATCTTTACCGGAAGGGTCAGATATTAACTTCCGTATTACCTGTCAGCATGCAGTTTTCAAAACTTTCAAAAAATGAAGATGAGCTGAAGAAGGAAGTGCGGTCAAAAATAATGGAAGGCATCAGGTGTTTTCAGAAAGCGGAAGAAGTATTTGAAATTATACCTCTTATAGATGAGAAGAGTCTTGTGAGATATTCAAAAGAGTATATAAAATCTTTATATAACATTGCGTCTGCTTACAACAAGTTTGTTTTCTATGACTGGGATTATAAAAGATTTTTTTTAAAAATTAACCGGGATATCAAACCTGCAGCAAGCGAGATCAAATCCGACGCGCTGGATAAAGCTCTTTATTACATTGAGAAATGCATAGTCAAAGACAGTTCGCTCCGGGAAAAAACAATAATGCTCAGCAAGGCAAAAGACATTGCGAAGAGCAACGGCGCAGTATGCGGAGTTTACAAGCTATACAGTGCGGGGAAATATTTTTTTCAGAAGTACTGGTATCTGAGCGGAGGCGGGGACAATGAGAACCTGAGATCAAACGAAGCGAGAACTCATGCTGAAGTATTTTTAAAGGAAGCATTAAAATTTCCCTGGACTGAAAATTTCAAAAGACAAAGCAAGGCGTTCATAGCCGAGCGTTTATGCAGACTGTATATTACAAGGGGAGAATTTCAGAATGGAATTGAAGTGCTGCGACCCTTTATAAATGAGAGGACAGATTATTACATCCGGTATACTTATTCTGCCGCGGCATTTGGCTGCGGAAAATTCGACATTGCGGATTCACAGATCAATTCATCTTTAGTTGATAAGAGACGGAACAAAGAAGTATGGCTGGGATATTTTATGCTTGCCTGTATTGAAATGAAGAAAGGAAATTTTGATCTCGCGCAAAATCATCTGAGAAAAGCCATGGAAGAAACGGGACGGCACAGCAAAAGAAATTTAGAAACACTTTTTATTTCGCAGTCATTCATACAATATAAAAGAGGCGATAGGAAAGCCGCGCTTGATTCATTAGAGCTTGCGACAAAGTCAGATCCATTCAATAAGTCACTGAAAGAAAGATATAATAATTGGAAAATCGGTGAATTCAACTTCGACCTGATTGAAATGTAAAAGGAAGTTGTGACAAAAAATAAAAAACTGCTTTTGAATTTCAAAATTCAAACTTCGACCTACGGAGGTTTTCATCACAATACAGCTCGAAGTAAAATTAGCTTGTTAAAAGTGAATATTTATTTTAGATTTGCAACAAAGTAATGCTATTTTAATCGAACCATAGTGGGATTGAGACCGAAGGTGATAAGGGCGAAGGTGACAAGGGCGAAGGCGATTTTAATCGAACCATAGTGGGATTGAGACTTCAGATTAACCGGCTTTGTTGTTTATAAATTGTTCGCATTTTAATCGAACCATAGTGGGATTGAGACATTGTTCAACGCTGTCT
>JBBRTN010000265.1:0-3965 GCA_038244395.1 Ignavibacteria bacterium | reverse complement strand
ATTTTTTTGGAAATGTTTTTGAAAAATGTAAAGACCACAAAGACTAGTTCAGACTTTAAGTCTTGTAAGTTAGTATTTCTCTAAAATTGATTTTACTTCTGTTATCGCTTTATCAATTTGTCCCTGAGGCACATTTTTGGTCTTATAATCTATTTCATATTTTCCATCATGTGCAGTTATTTCCAGCTCTACCGAAATTTCAACAAAAACGATTTTCTTTTTCCCTTCTAATTTGTATCCGTCTGTGACTGGAGTAACATTCAAATCATATTGGGAAATCTCTTTTGCAAAGTCTGATTTTAATTTCTCAAGCGAATTTAATAATTCCTGTTTTGTCTTACCTGTTTTACTGATAGTTATCATTATAAATTTTATTTTTTTGTAATGTTTCTTTTCTAATTCGGAATCTTTTCAGCATCTTTAATCAAACCTTTGAAAGCTATATCTTCATCCAAATCTCCCCAGTGTACACCATATCCGGATGGGTCCAATTCGTAATTTTCTCTTTGCTTCTTAGTTGCGTTATAAAGTTTGTTTAAAAATCCTGATGGAACAAGTTTAATTCTGTAAATATTTTCATCGAGCTTAAAAAACATATATCCGTCAAAGAAACTGATTTCGACTTCATCAAAAAATCTGCCGCTTGGTTTTATCATCGCTCTTTCTTCTGCAATGAGCTTGTCAATTAATTCTTCTTATTTAGTTTTCATATTTTATTAGTTAAAATATTTATTCCACATTTCTAAAATAAAGTCATAATTTTCTTTTATAATTTCAATTACGTCATTTCTATCTTTGTTATTCGTATTAAATGATCTTGAATGAATTATTTTTTTTCATTTCTCAAAAAGAAAATTTTCCGTTCTTTTTCTCCGTTCTTACAATGTATGTGAGGTTGCTCTGTTCCTTCATTCGCATAAAAATAAATCTTCCAACCATTTCGTCTTAGTATCTCAGCATAATCTTACTGTAAAATCTTTACAAAACTAATTAATATGATATGAGATTACAAGAATGTAATTTGATAATAAATAAAATATCTATTGACCACTCACCATAACTCACCATTACTCACCATATACTATTCCCCATTGACTCACAACTTGTATCCTCTTTTATTAATTTACACTTAATGGTAAATGCCACAATTATCGTGTCCGTTTATAATAAAATCAGGGAATTGGAATTGATTTTATATGCTTTATCAGCGCAGAGCTATAGGTCATTTGAAGTAATAATTGCCGAAGACGGAAGCGATCCGGGGATGAAAGAATTTACGGAAGAATGGAATAAGAAAAATTTATTACCCGTAAAGCATATCACACAGCAGGATTCAGGTTTCAGAAAAAATAAAATTTTAAACGAAGCTATTCGCAATTCATCATCCGAATACCTTGTTTTTATTGACGGAGACTGCATCCCGCATTCGGATTTTGTGAAATCTCATTTTGAAAATATGCAGAACAATACGGTCCTCTGCGGCAGGAGAGTTAATCTCACTAAAAAAGCCACAAGGAAAATATCCGTGGAAACTATTTTAAACCGTGAATACGAAAAATTAAAATTAAGTGAAATTATTTTTTCACCGCTAAACAGAAAGAATCCGGGCGAAAATAATAATTATAATAATAATATAGAGGAAGGATTCATCTTCAGGAATAAGATAATGAGAAAAATACTGACAAATGAAGACGAGCATATACTCGGCTGTAATTTTTCCACAGGCAAAGACCTCCTCATTAAAATTAACGGCTTCGATGAAAATTATGAAGGACCCGGGCTTGGAGAAGATTCCGATATTGAATTCAGGCTTAGACTGACAGGAGCAAAATTTAAATCAGTCAGAAACCTTGCAGTGCAATATCATCTTTATCATGAGAAGACAGTGGAAGAGCCGAAGAACATGGAATACTTTATTCAAATAAAAAAGAAGAAGGAATTTTTTTGCACGAACGGACTTCGGATTGAGAATGGTGAAAGATGAATTGACAAGATGATTTTTATTGAAATTTATTTCCTAAATAAATTTATTCAATGCCTAAAATTTCCGGAATAATTATCTGCAGAAATGAAGAAACGAATATTGAAGATTGCATTAAGAGTATTCTATGGTGCGATGAAGTTATAGTAGTTGACAGCTTTAGTTCAGACCGGACGATTGATATTGCCAAAAAACATACTGATAAGATTTTTCAGAATGAGTGGAAAGGATTTGCAGAGCAAAGGAGATTTGCCCTGTCAAAAGTAAATTACGATTGGGTTTTTTCTCTTGATGCAGATGAACGGTGTACAAAAGAACTGGAGGATGAAATAAAAGATTTAATGTCATCGGAAAATATTTCTGAAAATGGTTTCAAAATTCCACGTAAAAGTTTTTTTCTTGACAGATGGGTAAGGCACGGAGGATGGTATCCTAATTATCAGCTTCGCCTGTTCAGAAAAGATAAAGTCAGAGTTTCCGACAGGCTGGTTCACGAAAGCTATATAGCCGCGGGTTCAACGAGGGAACTGCGAAATAATATACTTCACTATACTGTAATATCCTTAACTGATTTTGTCATCAAGATAAACAATTATTCAAACCTTTCGGCTCTGGAAAAAATCAATAAGAAAAAAATCGGCTTCATTGATATTTATCTGATGCCGCGCTTAGCTTTCTTTCAGCAGTATATTTTAAAAGGAAATTTTCTTGACGGCATGCCCGGACTTATGGTTTCAAAGTTTCATATGATGACAAAGCTTCTTAATAACATGAAAATCTGGGAAATACAAAACAGCAAACTTAAAAAGTAAATGAATTTATTCAGGAGAATTTTTAAATACATTAAGCCCTACAGGAAAGATTTAATCCTGGCAAATATTTTTACGGTGCTTGTCGTAATATTCAGTCTGCTCTCAGTGATGATGCTCTTTCCGTTTATTGATCTGCTTTTTAATGAAGCCTCAAAAAATGTCCAGACAAAAGATATTACTTCTATTTTTGATTTAAAAGACATCATTACTTTTTACTTAGCCAAAATTGTTTCTCAATATAATAGATTAGATGTACTGAAAATCCTGTGCTTACTTATTCTTGTTACATTTTTTCTCAAGAATCTTTTCACATATTTACAGACATATTACATGGCAGTTGTGGAGCAGGGCATTCTGAAGGATCTGAGATTTGATTTATACAGGCATTATCTCGAGCTGCCTCTTAGTTTTTTTACCGAAGAACGAAAAGGAAACCTGATATCGAGGATCATAAATGATGTCCAGATAGTCAAGGATTCACTGATAGCCGTGGTTAACAGTCTCTTCAGGGATCCGCCGTCTATTTTAGGATATTCGATAGTCTTATTTTTATTCAACTGGAAACTTACGCTGATTATTTTCATGCTCGCGCCGGTTACTGCTTTCATATTAAGCAAGATCGGAAATTCTCTTAAGAGAAGCAGCACGAAGTCGCAGCAATAAATCTCCGATATCACCTCCACACTTGATGAGACTCTTGGCGCAATACGGGTTGTAAAAGCATTCGGAATGGAAAATTACGAAGAAAAGAAATTCAGTAAAGAAAATACTGCATACTTTGAACTACTTGTGAGGCTGTCACGCAAACGTGCGCTCGGCTCCCCTATTTCCGAGTTTATAGGTGTAATCACAATCGTAATTATTTTATATTTTTTCGGAACGGATATTATTAATGGTAAAGGAGATATGACACCCGGCGCATTTATTTTTTATCTTGCAATATTTTTTCAGATGATGCCTTCATTAAAATTATTCGGTCAGATGTTTAACAGTTACAAAGAAGGCACAGCTGCAGCGGAAAGAGTTTTCGGACTGCTTGATACTCAATCTGCAATAACAGACGCGCCTGATGCAGTTGAATTAAAAGACTTCAGGAGTAATATTATTTTCAGGGATGCTTCATTCAAATACGAAAAAAGCGACTACATTTTTAAAAATATTAATTTGAAAAT
>JBBRTN010000264.1:0-3967 GCA_038244395.1 Ignavibacteria bacterium | reverse complement strand
ATGTCTCCGGACTTTCATTGACGTGAAGACGGAAAATATTGCAGATGAGAAACTTGAGGAAGAAAGAAAGAAATTTGTAGAATTAACAGTCATCGAGCCTGACAAAGTCGTTAATCCGAAATCCAAAGTCGCGATGGCAGAAGGGACACAAAGGCTTATTATTGCTACATGTGAGAAGGGAACGGTAGAAGACATTGCAGATATGCGCGGGATCAAGCAGGAGCTTGATGATATTAAAAAGCTAAATCCGAATATGATTGAAGAAGCTGCAAAGAATGCATGGATTACTTACAAGCCGGAAATTGTAACTGAAGAATTAAAAGAGCCGAAAGGATTTTTTGTAAGTAAAAAAGATAAAGAAGATTATACAAAGAATGTTGAGCTGAGAGAGAAGAGAAAGAAAATTGTGGTTGGTATTCCGCGTGTGTTAAATATGTACCAGCATACTCCTTTCTTTACCGCTTATCTTGAAGCAGTCGGAGTAATGCCGGGGAATTTTGTTTTCTCGGAATTTACATCAGAGGAAATGTATAAAGCCGGAGCGAAGCGCGGAAGTATTGATCCTTGTTTCCCATCCAAAGTTGCTATACCTCATATTCATAACTTGCTTTATGTCCAGCACAAAAAGAAAAAGATAGATTTTCTTTTTTCACCGATAGTAGATAATATGCCATCCGACCTTGAGTTTGCTCAGGCTCACAATGCATGTCCTACAATTACAGCTACAATCGAAGCGGCGAAGGCAGCATTTACGAAGGAAGGAGATTTGTTTAAAGAATTTGGTGTGGAATATTTATGCCCGTTTGTTCAGCTGTTTAATGAACAATTAACTGCAAATCAAATGTATGAATGTTTCATGGATAAATTAGGGCTTACAGAAGAAGAAAACAGGAAAGCAGTAAAGGAAGGATATAAAGCCTACTATAAATTTATGAATGGTCTTAAGGATGAATCCAAGAATATTCTTGATATGCTTGAAAAAGAAAACAGGGTAGGAATAGTAGTACTTGCAAGACCATATCACAATGACCCGGGAATTAATCACGAAATTCTGGAAGAATTCCAGAAGCTTGGATATCCTGTATTTTACCAGGATACATTGCCTACAGATGAGGAGACACTTGATAAACTATTCGGAGATGAAGTCAGGGCTGGAATAATTAAATCTGCTTTTGATATCGGAGATGTATGGAAGAACTCATATTCGGAAAATACTTCTCGTAAAGTCTGGGCTGCAAAATATACAGCGCGTCATCCGAATTTAGTGGCTCTCGAACTCTCTTCATTCAAATGCGGGCATGATGCACCGATCTATACAGTAATACAGGAGATAGTGGAAGATTCAGGGACTCCTTATTTTTCCTTCAAGGACATTGATGAGAACAAGCCGACAGGATCAATAAAAATAAGAGTAGAGACAATTGGATATTTTCTCAAGAGATACCGGGAAGATATGCTTGCAAAAGACAAGAATGTAACTTCCATTGAAGATAAGTTAAGGGAATTCGAGGAAAAGATCAGAAAAAATTTGGAGCTTATTGAAAGATTAAAAGAAAATCAGTATAAAGAATCATTTAATATTTCCTCGGAAAAGAAATCACCTGTTATCATTCCAGTTGAAGATATAAAAATAAGAAGCAAGGAAATGGAAACCGCATAAGAAGCAGTTTAAAATATTTTAAGAATTACATAAGGCAATAATCTTTTTGAAACCCAAATTGATTATTGCCTTTGATGTATATCTTTGATAGTTTCAGAAAACATTTAATAAGAAATATCGGAGTTTTATTCGTTTGGTTTTACACATTGAACATTCCCAGAAGATAGTTGCGCCGGAGATTCCGGGCTATTATTATTCCAGAGGCAGGCTGGTGGAAAAAATTCTTTCTTATAAGACAAAGAGACTGATTTTAATAACAGCTCCGGCAGGATACGGAAAGACCTCATTTTCAGTTGAATTTTTTCATAAGCTGAAAAAAGAATTGAAGCTCTGGATAAGCATAAGTCCTTATGATAATTCTATCGAGAATTTTTTTCTGCTTCTCGCCCTTGCATTCGAAAACAGTCTTAAGAATTCCAGCTTCGGGTCTAAACTAAAGACTATACTTGCGAAGTCGCAGAACATCTCACTTGAGGAAAAAATTAATAACATTATCTCGTCCTTTTCCAGTGACCTGTATTTATATCTTAAAAAAAGAGGGAAACAGTTATTTATTTTTCTTGATGACTTTCACAATATAGATGACAGCGACGAGGTATGCTCTGCACTTAATTATTTTCTCGAATATCTTCCTTCGAATGTGAACATTGTTTTCATTTCGAGAAGAGACCCTAAGAAAATTAATTATCCTAAATTTCTTGCCAAGAACTGGCTCGGGCGAATTAATAAAAGTGATCTTTCATTCAGCGATTCTGACATTGCAAATTTTGTGAAGCTTTACAAAAAGAATACGCAAAATCTGGATAAGAAATTAATCGAAGAATTTTTAAGAACGACCGAGGGCTGGGTTACTGCAATGCAGCTCCTGCTCATGACAAATGATTTTGAAATGCTGCGCAATGAAGACCTTTATCAGAGCAGTACTGACATATTTGAATATTTTACAAACGAGGTTTATAGTAACTGCTCCGATGAGGAAAAAAATTTGCTTCTTATACTTTCATACCCGGAATCATTCAACAAGCAAATTATTGAAAAAGTACTGGGGATAGAAAATGGTTATGACGTGCTGATAAGACTTTACGAAAGTAATGTTTTTATTAACAAGGAAGACGAGTCGTACCGTTTCCATGAGCTCCTGAGAAAGTTTCTCAAACGCCTTGCTGAAGAAAAATTGACCGAATCTGAAATAAGCGGCATATACAAAAAGCTGGGAAAATATTATTTAAGGAATAAGGAGTGGAGACAGGATTATATTGCTTTGAATTATTTGATTTTCGGAAAGGACTACGAGACGCTTACTAAATGGATAAGACTGAATGCCTCAAATAAACTCTTGCTAATTCATTCAAGCGGTCTTTTTAATAAAATTGAGGAGATAACAGATAAGAATTTTAAAAACTCACTCGAGTATATTTTGTTAAAGGTAAATACTCTTGTGTATAAGGATAAGGAAATCGAAAAAGCACTTGACTATCTTCAAAGCGTGCTTAGAGCAAAATTTTCACTTGGGATTAATGAGGACATACTTATACCTTCGAATAAAATCAAACACGGTGATGTAAATTATTATATAGAATTACTAATGCTGATATGCAATTGTAATTTTCTGAAAGAAGGGATTGCAGTTAACAATATTCCGATATCCGAGCATATATTGAAATTCAGGCTTATGGAAGATCAGGAAATTCAGTTCACTGTCTCATTAATAAAATCATATATTACATCCGGTGAAAACCTGAAATGCAGAAAATACATACTTAGACTCAAGGACCTGTTTAATAAAATTGTCAATGACCATGAGAAAGGAATAAGTTTACTGGATGAGAACAGTTTTATTGAGTGCACATTTTCTATGCTGATTTTTTTTGACTACGGAGACTACACTTCAGGAAACCGCGTCATAAAATTTATACTGAACAGTATTGATAACAGGAACTTTGATCTCTCCGATTACAGCCAGGCCTGCTTTGCATTATTTACAAGCTACGACTCAAAAGAATTTGAAATATTCTACAATTTTCTGAAACAAAAAAACAAAGAGAAGAATCAAACCATTTTTTCGGCTTATAAAAATCAATTTGAATTTCAAAGCATCCTGCGGAAGTTTTTAAATTTTGAATTCAGGGAAACTATAAAAGAACTTGAATTGATAAAGAAAAATACGTATCTGAAAAACTATAAATATTTTATTGATGCGCTTATTCTTTATTGCTATAACCTGGGCAATCATCCGCAGTTAGTAAGCCGTATGATAAATGAAGGGAGCTACAGCGTATCAAAGACCAGGCTTCTGATACTCCAGCT
>JBBRTN010000263.1:0-3969 GCA_038244395.1 Ignavibacteria bacterium | reverse complement strand
GGCTGTAAAACCAATTGCAATGAACATGCTAAAAAACTGTGCGCAGCATCCCGCAATCAATCTGCCGATTTCCGGAATCGGGGGTATAGAAAATTGGAGAGATGCGGTTGAGTTTATACTTCTTGGTGCAGGCACTGTTCAGGTCTGCACAGCAGTTATGCATTACGGATTTGGGATTATCAGGGAAATGATTTCCGGACTTGAAAGATATATGATTGAGAAAGGGTTTAATTCAGTAAATGAAATGGTTGGCAAGTCACTAACGAAAGTTGTGGATTGGGAAAACCTTAACCTGGATTATAAAATCATAGCGGAGATTCATGAAGAAAAATGTATCGGCTGCCAGCTTTGTTTTATTGCGTGCGAAGACGGCGCTCATCAGGCGATTGGTCTATCGCATAATGGCACGAGAGTTCCTTATATCATTGAAGAAAACTGTGTTGGATGTAATTTATGCTCACTCGTTTGCCCTGTAGAAAATTGTATCGACATGGTGAGAAGAGACAACGGGAAGAAAAATGAGACATGGAAAGAGAGAAGTGAAAAAGGAAAAATTCCGACAACTTTTAACGATGTTCTTGCCGGAGGAATTCATCACATGATTCCTGAGCCGGCGTCTGCTTTAAAGAAGAGCCGCAGATAATTTTTCCCGTGTATTGATCTGATAAAAAGTGATTATACTTACAAGAAACTCTGAGAACCTCTTGAGGACCTCTATACCATTCAAAATTAATTTGAAAGTTTTTCAAATTCTGAGTATTATTAGAAAAATTAATTACGCTTATTACCCGTTAGATTACCATCCTTTCTCCCCAATGAGTTTCAGATTTTAATAACTTTTTTAGCAAACATCATAAGGAATAAAAAAATTTGAGTTTATCTGTCAATGATCTGAAACAAAGGTTTGGCAAAATAAAATTACTTGTATCGGATATTGACGGGACACTGGTTTCTAATAAAAATAAAATCAGCGAATCTACAGTCCGTCTTATAAAAGAACTTCAAAAAAAAAACATTTATTTTTCATTAGCCTCTCAAAGAGTTCATTCTTCAATTGTTCCTATTGCAAAAGAATTGAATATTAATATTCCTTATATTTCACTTAACGGGGCTTTGATTCAGGATAATGAAGGTAAAGTAATACTCAGTAAATCAATTATAGATAAAAAATTTGTCAGGAAAGCCCTTAAGCTTGCTGAAAAATTTTATGTTAAAATTGCGTTTTGCTACAATGACAGGATAATCTATACTGAAGATAATTCCGTTATAAAAGATTTTATGACGAGACTGGGCACTACTTATACACTGGTTGATTCTTATGAGGATTATATGGACAATGTCCTTGAAATTATCATGTCGGGAAATGACAGAAAAAATATGAAACTCATTCATAAGAAAATGCATCCGCCGTTTGGTCTGTATTTAAAAGTAAAATTCAGCCGCTCGCAGTCGTTTCAGAGTGTTTATAATATTGAGATTCTCCGCAAGGGTGTTAATAAAAATACGGGTTTGAAAATTCTTACAAAGTATCTGAATGTAAAGAAGAGTGAGGTATTGGTTTTCGGAGACTGGTATAATGACAGGGACTTATTTCAGTTCGGAGGAACCAACATAGCATTGGAGAATGCTGTTGATGAACTTAAAGAACTTGCAGACTATGTTACAGATAAATCAAATGATGATAACGGTGTCGGCCACTTTTTACAAATGTTTTATGATACAATAAAATAATTTTTAGAAACCAAAACTTAATATACCGGTTTTATAAAGCAATAAATTATTATGGAAAAAATCGTCGAATGTGTTCCTAATATTTCCGAAGGAAAAGATGAAAGCATTATTAATGCTTGTGCAAATGCGGTAAAGAAGATTGCAGGAGTAACGTTATTAGATGTGGATCCGGGGAAGTCAACGAACAGAACTGTTTTTACATTTGTAGGAGACCCTGACTCAGTCGTCGAAGCTGCATTTCAGTTGTCGAAAACTGCATATGAGCTTATTGACATGATAAGACATTCAGGCGAGCACCCAAGAATGGGAGCAGTCGATGTTGTCCCATTTGTGCCCGTGTCAAACGTAACTACGGAAGAATGTGTCGGATGCGCAAAGAAGTACGGAAAGAGAGTTGGTGATGAGCTCGGAGTTCCAGTCTACCTGTATGAAGAGGCTTCGGTAAATCCTGAAAGAAAAATGTTAAGGCAAATCCGCGCCGGTGAATACGAAGGAATTAAAAATAAAATTTATAAACCGGAATGGAAACCTGATTTTGGTCCGCAGGAATTTATTCCGAAATCCGGAGCAACCGTTACAGGTTCTAGATTCTTTTTAATTGCTTATAACGTAAACATTCTGGGAACAAGAGAGCAGGCTCATAAGATTGCTCTGAACGTTCGCGAACAGGGCAGAAGTGATGATGAGCCGGGCCGACTCAAAGCCGTAAAGGGAATCGGCTGGTATGTAGACGAATATAATATGGCGCAGGTCTCCATGAATCTCGATAATTATAAAATCACTCCGCCTCATATTGCATTTGAAGAATGTGCTGCAGATGCCAAGAAGATGAATCTTGCCGTTTGCGGAAGTGAACTAGTGGGATTGATTCCTCTTGAAGCAATGCTGATGGCGGCCGGATATTATATTCAAAAAGAAAATTTATTTATACTTGATGAGCGTCAGAAAATTCGTTTAGTGATTGACCGGCTTGGGCTATCTTCTGTTTCTGAATTCAATCCGGATAAAAGGATAATTGAATATATGATTAAAGAAGAATCAAACGAATATCTTGCTTCATTGCCTTTGAGAAATTTCGTTGAGCTCGTCGGCTCGAGAACTTCAGCTCCCGGCGGAGGTAGCGTTTCGGCATTGGTTGCAGCACTCGGAGCTGCACTCGGCGCAATGGTCGGCTGGATGACATATGGAAATAAAAGGTTTGAGCATCTCGATGAGACAATGAGAAAATTAATTCCGCCGCTTCACAATAAAATGAGAGAATTGATTCCTCTTATTGATGCAGACACCGATGCATTCTCAGACTATATGTCGGCGGTGAAGATGCCGAAGAAAACAGAAGCCGAGTTAAAATTACGAAAAGAAAAAATTCAACAAGGATTAAAGAAAGCTGTACACATTCCATTGAGTGTGATGAGAATTTCAGATTCATGCTGGGAATGGATGATAGGGATGGCTAAGCATGGAAACATTTCTTCAAAAAGTGACCTTGAGGTTGGCGCAAAGTCTTTGGAAACAGGCATCTGGGGCGCATTCAGGAATATTGAGATAAACCTTCCGACAATAGAAGATGAAAAGTATAAGAAGAAGATTCTGGATGAAGCCGGTAAAATTCTGGATAATGCCGGAAAGAATTTTGAGAAAGTCTGCGCTGAGTTGGCGAAAAGATAATTCAGGAATCAGAACAATCCGTTCAATAATATTTTAAATCAGAGTAAAGTATTCTTCATTCCCGAAAAAATGATGTCGTATGACTTTTGCTTTGACTAAATTAACCAAAGTCCTGCTTGCTCTTCTTTCCGAAATATTTACAAGTCTTTTAAAACCCTTTACAGTGATTCTTTCATTCTGATTCAGAAAATCAAAAAGTATTTTTTCGATATCACCAATAAAAACTTTGACGGGAGGAGAGTCTTCATTTGAATTGCGGAGAATCTTAATCGTCTCCCTGGATGCCAGAATACTCTTGTCTTTATGGCGCACATATACTCTTATTTCTTTATCCTTATTGTCATTGTCCGTGCTGTCGGAAATTAATCTGTGAGGTTTTTTTTTACTCTCATCAATATTAACGACGAGAATGTCTTTATTCCTGAGCAGCATAATATCTACAGTAAATTCAATTTCCGGCTCGGAGTAAAATTTCGCAGCAGAAGATATTAGTTCAAGCTCGCCCTTTTCACTTTCGACACCTTTGATTGTCTTGTCGTCATCAATGCCGAATAAAATTTTCCCGCCTTT
>JBBRTN010000262.1:0-3988 GCA_038244395.1 Ignavibacteria bacterium | reverse complement strand
TGCTCTATTAAAATTTTATCCGAATAACTGAAAGCAAGTTCGATTGAATTACGGAGCTGAACGTCTTCTACATCCGGCTTTACTATCGAAAGTCCTACTGTGCTTCCTTCATCATTCGGCTTTACAACACATGGATAACCAAATGAATCTAAAATCTCCCTGTTAATTTCTTCGTATGTCATTCCGGAATTTTTCCATAAAGAAATCCATTCAGGAGTCTTTATCCCAAAAGAATTTAAAATGATTTTTGAAATGTGTTTATCCATAGCAAGCGCGGAGGAAAAAACATCCGAACCTGTATAATTTATTCCTCTTAACTCAAGGAGTGTCTGAATCTTTCCGTCTTCCCCAAATTTTCCGTGAACTCCAAGAAACGCAAGATCAATGCCGTCAAATATTTCCGAATTAAAACATTTTAAAATATTCCTGTTACAGGAAGCTCTGATTTCAGTGAGCTTTTCAGCTGAAGGAGATTCTTTTGTTACACTGTTCTTAAAAATAATGTCTTCATTGACTTCTTCATCTCCGTAAATCGGGTCTATCACTCTTACACTGTGCCCCGTATCTCTTAATGCCTTTAGAATGCTTTTACTGGAAGCAATGGAAACTTCTCTTTCGGAAGAAGGTCCGCCTGTAATTAAAACAATTTTCAAATGATAAACAAAATTTTATTAATATACTTATTTCAATATTGTATTTAAATGTTAAATGTTAAATGTTAAATGTTAAATGTTAAATGTTAAATATGTTAAATATATTAAATATGTTAAATATAGTTAAATATGATTTTTCCGGAAGCATTTTTTGAGACCAGAAAGAAACTTTCAGCCAATTTCAGCCAGGGAGATTATTATTTATTGAATTTTAATATCCTGAATTTTATTGTTACTTATTTTATTGAACTGTAATTCAAATTTGAATTTTAATATTAAAAAATATATAACGATAAGAATCATCCTCATATGTTTCATTAATGTGATATGTTTGATTTCCGGATGTTCGGATAATACACAAGACTCTTTATCTTCGTCAGTTCCCGAGTATACTCTGATTGACTTTGAGCCTGCATGGTCAGGTTCCGGGAATAAAATCGCATATGCACATTCAAATGTAAATAATGATTTTACCGGAATCTATATCATCAATTCCGACGGAAGCAACAACAGGCAGCTGTTGAATGCTTTTGCGAGCAGTCCTGACTGGTCTGCAGATGAAGAGTGGATTGTTTTTGCAATTAATAACTCGATACAAAAAATTAAAACTAATGGTGACAGTTTAATGACATTAACTGACGGCGGAATAAATTCAAATCCTAAATGGAGCAGTGACGGGAGCCGGATTGCATATTGTGACTGCGGAAACCTGCCATGCCGTGTCGTCATAATAAAACCTGACGGTTCCCTGAAGACCATTATTGATACAAATGCAGTTTATCCGGATTGGGTAAACGGAAGCAGTTCACTAATTTATTTTAAGCCTGTAAAAAACAATGAAGGTCTGCAGACCGGAGATACATTGATTCAATATTTTTTAAGTTCGGGAGAAAAGAAAATCATTTCAGTTTTAAATGATGACAATCACAGGGTAAATACTTTTCCTGTTTTCGCAGATGATGCAATAATATTCTGCTCAATGAATAAGGAAGGCGGCATCTATATTTACAGGATGAATACGGACGGAAGCTCCATTGTAAAATTGACTGATTCGCAGGGCTATGCGCCGGACTATTCAGCTTCGTTGCAAAAGATTGTTTACACTAACAGGAATAAGGGTAACGGAAGGTTATGGCTGATGGATAAAAACGGAAACGGTAAAGTACAGTTTACTCACTGACAAGTTTACAATATTAAATCAATAATTGCCGTTTACTGTGTCAATCTATGTTATAATGGATTCACATCGAAGCCGGTTTTGTCAATTGAATCTCTAGAGGGAATTGATTAATTTGACTTTTGTTGAAAACAAAGGTCCCATCGACTAGGGGTTAGGTCGTCACTCTTTCACAGTGAAAACACGGGTTCGAATCCCGTTGGGACCGCAAATTTATTTTTAGAGAGGAAAAAATATTTTTCCTTTTTTTTGTTTTTAAATAGGACTATGTTAGTCCAATAGAAATAAATTAATTATGATCAGGATATCCAAAAAAGTCGAATATGCATTGATGGCGTTAAAATTTATTTCACATTCAGAGCATAAATTAGTTACTGCAAGGGAAATTTCTGATACAAATAATATTCCTTATGACCTGCTTTCCAAGATATTACAAAAATTAAAAAACGAAAATATACTTGCTTCGACACAGGGAACAAACGGGGGATATTTTTTAATAAAGCGGCCTGATGAGATACCGTTATATAATTTAATGAATGCGATTGACGGTGATACCGCTATTGCAGAATGTCTTAATGAAAGCACAGATAATTATTGCTGCCTTACCGAAACTTGTTCGATCAAGTCTCCGGTATCCAAACTTCAGAAAGAAGTAGAAGAACTTTTTAAGAGAAAAACTATTTCAGATTTTGTATAATTAATTTTTTTTATGAAACTTCCTGTTTACATGGATTACAATGCCACTACTCCCGTTGATCCGAGAGTACTTGAAGCAATGATTCCATATTTCTGTAATATGTTTGGCAATGCATCAAGCGCGAATCATAAATACGGCTGGGAAGCGGAAGAAGCAGTTTCAAAAGGAAGAAAAAGCGTTGCCGAATTAATTGGTGCCAGCCCTAAAGAAATCATATTTACTGCGGGTTCAACAGAATCAAATAACATTGCTATAAAGGGAGTTGCCGACCTTTATTCCGAAAAGGGAAATCACATAATAACCTGTACGACCGAACATAAGGCAATTCTGGAGACATGTCATTTCCTTGAAGAGAGGGGATTTGAAGTAACCTATCTTGATGTTGATGAACATGGTTTAATTGACACTGATGAATTAAATAAATCTATTACAGATAAGACGATATTGGTTTCTATAATGGCTGCTAATAATGAGATTGGAACGATACAGCCCTTAGCAGAAATAGGAGAAATCTGTAAGTCAAAAGGAGTTTTATTTCATACAGATGCGACTCAGGCAGTGGGGAAGATTCCCGTGAATGTTGAAGAAATGAATATAGATCTGATGAGTATTTCGGCACATAAGTTTTATGGTCCCAAAGGTGTTGGAGCATTATATGTAAGAAGTAAAAATCCCAGAGTAAAAATATCAAAACAAATGCACGGAGGAAGTCAGGAAAGGGGATTGAGAAGCGGCACTCTTAATGTACCCGGTATTGCAGGTCTTGGAAGAACCTGTGAAATAAGCATGGCAGAAATGGGAGATGAAATGAAAAGAGATATACAATACAGGGATAAAATTATTGATTCCCTTTTAAATCTTGGAAACATTTACCTAAACGGTCACAGGACAAAACGACTTACAAATAACATAAACGTTAGTATAGAATTTGTTGATATTGATGCATTGCTTGGGGAAATGAATGATATTGCTGTTTCCACAGGAAGCGCCTGCACTTCTGCGTCTATGGCTCCTTCGCATGTACTGAGTGCAATCGGCAGAAGCAATGAACTTGCAAGATGTTCACTGAGAATAAGTTTCGGAAGATTTACAACGGAAGATGAAATTAATTATGTTATTGAAAAACTCAATGTAAATATTAAAAAACTCAGAAAGGAATCAACGGTTTATGATATGGCAAAAGAAGGAATTATATAAATTTTAGTTCAATTAAAATAGCATAATCAAATTTAAATTAATTTAATAATTTAATTAAAAGAATAAAAAGAGGTTAACAAAATGTCGGAAGTAAATGAATTTGTCGCAGGAGTAAGTGAAGATGTTAATGTAACCGAAAAAGCGATAACGGAAATTAAGAAAATCATGGGAGAGAATAAAATCCCTGATGGCTATGGTTTGAGAGTGGGAGTAAAAGGCGGAGGTTGCTCGGGATTGACTTATACATTAGGATTTGATCCGGAG
>JBBRTN010000261.1:0-3996 GCA_038244395.1 Ignavibacteria bacterium | reverse complement strand
TATTGAAAAAGCATTCATGTTCGGCAGCCGTGCAAAGGGAATAAGCAGTAACGGAAGTGATGTGGATATTGCATTAATTGGAGAAAAACTTAATCATAGTGTCATAACACAAATCAGTTATCTCCTGAACGAAGAGACTAAGATGCCATATAAATTTGATGTATTGAATTATAATACTATTAACAGCAAAGAACTTTTATCTCATATTGATCGTGCAGGGAAGTTAATCTATTCGAAAGCTAATATTCAAACTCAATCAGTATGAACCTGAGTTTGTTTTCATAAGACTATTTGTATTTAAGTTTGTGGTTAAACTAAAATACGCTCTGTAATTTTTTTAATCACAGGGATATAGTCTTTTTTTTTTATAACGTTTTGGACAGAGTTGATATGAAACTGTATGAAATAATAATAACAAACGTTTTGGTCACTAACGGAACTCGAACAATTACGGAAAACGTAAATGATTTTTTGTTCAAATGAAAATTGTTATTTTGAAGAAGTAATAATTATACAATTACAATAACCTTAATTTAAAACATTTTATGAATACATTTGAAGTGGTACTATCTAAGTCTTATACTGTTACAATTGATGCTTTATCAGAAAATGATGCTGCGAGATTTTCAGAATATTTTACTTCAGATTCAATAGACATTTCTTCACTGAATGACCGAGTTGAATTTAATTTTTCCATAAAAAATATTGAGTGCCAAATGAATGAAAGTTTTGAAGTTAAAGAAATAGGGAGAGAAAATAAGTGAAAGAGATAACCACAAAAGCGCTACTTGGAGATTCTTCGGAAATTTTAAAAACATTTGATGAAAATACAATTGATTTGATAGTCACTTCCCCTCCTTATGCAGATAGGAGAAAAAATACTTATGGTGGAATTAAACCTGAAAAATATGTAGAATGGTTTTTGCCAATCTCGGGACAACTCTTAAGGGTATTAAGACCAACCGGTACATTTATTTTAAACATAAAAGAAAAAGCTGAGAATGGAGAAAGAAGTACATACGTTTTAGAATTAATTCTCGCATTAAGAAAACAAGGTTGGCTTTGGACAGAAGAATTTATTTGGCACAAGAAAAATTCATATCCGGGAAAATGGCCTAACCGCTTTAGAGATTCTTGGGAAAGATTGCTTCAATTTAATAAGCAGAAAAATTTCAGTATGTATCAGGATGAAGTAATGGTGCCAATGGGCGATTGGGCAAAAGCAAGATTGAAAAATCTTTCAGACACAGATAAACTAAGAGATAATTCAAAAGTTGGAAGTGGATTTGGAAAAAATATTTCAAATTGGATTGCAAGAGAAAAAGCTTATCCAACGAATGTCTTTCAATCAACCGTTTTACATTTGGCAACTGAATGTAATAATAAAAATCACAGCGCTACTTTTCCGGAAGAATTACCTGAATGGTTTATTAAATTATTTACAAAAGAGAGCGATACAGTTTTAGATCCCTTTATGGGTTCGGGGACGACTCTGAAGGTTGCAAAAAGAATGAGAAGAAATTCTGTTGGAATAGATATTATTCCGGAATATTATGAGATGGTTAAAAATCATTTAAATCCAGTTGAACTACTTCTATTGGATCAAGATTTAAAAATAAAATATGGCAAAGCTAAATCCAAGAGACGTTACAAAGTATGTTGAAAATAACATTGGAGTTTTTCATGAAAAAAGAATTTCCGCACTGAATAAACTTGAACTTAAAAAAGTATTATCAAAAAAAAATCCTTATCTTTTCAAAGCTAAATTTATATTAAAAGCACAGGACTTAGTCAAAAGTTTAACCGATGCTTTTATCTCATCTCAAGAAGAAACAATATTTGGAGACTGGCTTGAAGGATTAGCTATTTTTATTAACCAAAAAGTCTATAAAGGCAGAAAATCCGGAATAACCGGAATAGATTTAGAATTTGATAGGAATAAAATTAGATATATAGTAAATATTAAATCAGGGCCAAATTGGGCAAATGCCAGCCAAATAAAAAAATTAAAATCAGATTTCAAAACGGCCAAGATAACACTGAGAACAAGTAACTCAAATATAAACGTTGTTGCAGTAAATGGGTGTTGTTATGGGAAAGACAAAAAATTTGACAAAGGAGAATATTTTAAATATTGTGGACAAAAATTCTGGGAGTTTATTTCGGGTGATATTGATTTATATCTAAAAATAATTGAACCTTTGGGAAATCAAGCGAAAGCACATAATGAAGATTTTCTAATTACTTATTCTAAAATGATAAATAAATTTACATTAGAATTTATGAATACATTTTGTAATCGAGACGGAACAATCGATTGGGAAAAAATTGTTCGATTAAATTCTTCTGAAATCTTGCCTAAAAACTCCTAATCTCGATTGTTAAAAACATCCAAAAACATCACTCAATCCGAATCTGAATTGAATAACACATACGAATACCATATTTTTGAATCATTCAAAAAAAATTAAAATCATTTATAATGAAAATAGGTGTTCCTAAAGAAATAAAAACAAACGAGAACAGGGTTGCTCTCACTCCGATTGGTGCTGAAGTTTTAAGAAGACACGGACATAAAATTTTTGTAGAGACGAATGCAGGTGTAGGAAGCGGATTCCCGGATGCGGATTATAAAAAAGTCGGCGCTTCAATTCTCAAAACACCCAAACAGGTTTTTGATACTGCAGATATGATAATGAAAGTGAAAGAGCCGATAAAACCTGAATATAATTTAATAAGAAAGGGACAGGTCGTTTTTACTTATTTTCATTTTGCATCCGGCAAAGAACTTACTCTTGCCATGATGAAAAATAAATGTATCGCAATCGCATATGAAACCGTTCAGAAAGAGGACGGCTCTTTGCCGCTGCTTATTCCAATGAGTGAAGTCGCGGGAAGAATGGCGCCGCAAGAGGGTGCGAAATATCTTGAGCGCACAATGGGCGGCAGAGGTGTGCTGCTCGGCGGAGTCCCCGGAACTGAGCCGGCTGAAGTCGTGGTTCTCGGCGGCGGTATCGTCGGAACAAATGCTGCAAAGATTGCCGCCGGGTTCGGAGCTAAGGTTACAATTATGGATAATAATCTTTACAGGCTCAGATATCTCGATGATGTAATGCCAAAGAATGTTTCGACAATGATGAGCAATCCTCATAATGTAAGAGAAGCAATTAAAAAAGCGGACCTTGTCATCGGTGCGGTTTTGATTGCGGGCGCGAAAGCTCCTAAACTTATCACAAAGGATATGCTCAAACTTATGAAACAAGGTTCGGTGGTGGTAGATGTTTCTGTCGATCAGGGCGGATGCATCGAGACATGCAGACCTACAACTCACGAAAATCCTACATATGTAATTGATGGTGTTGTCCATTATTGTGTAGCGAATATGCCCGGCGCGGTCCCGTTTACTTCTACTATTGCTCTTACAAACGCAACGCTGCCTTACGCAGTCGAGCTTGCCAACAAAGGCTGGCATAAAGCGTGTTCAGAAAATGAAGAATTAAAACTAGGTCTGAATATGATTGACGGTGAAATAGTTTATAAAGGTGTCGCTGATGCATTCGGTTATAACTATACCAATGTAGATGAAGTAATGCAGTTAAATTAATTTCACATGAGATTCGCTCAGCAATAGTTTAACTGAGTTTACCGGGCATTTAATAGTGCCCGGTTTTTTTATGAATGTACTTAAAAAAATTATATCGGGAAATCCCTGGCAAACTGAATTCTCTTTTCTATGGAAGGATGATTGTGAAATAAATATTCTATAATTTTATTCGGAGTCTTGTCGGCTAAATTCTGGTCGGCAAGTTTTTCAAAAGCCGAAATAAAAGATTCTTTGTCTGCAGTTGTTTCAAGAGCAAAAGTATCAGCTTCCCATTCATATTTCCGGGCCTGTATATTTGCAAGAGGAGAAGTTATTACTCCATACAGGCTAAGGTAAAGAAACAGAAGTGGCAATGCTGCTATCTCGGAAACATTATTGAATCCGAAATAACC
>JBBRTN010000260.1:0-4015 GCA_038244395.1 Ignavibacteria bacterium | reverse complement strand
GAATTCGGATAAGTAACTATTCTCGAGCTTACTGCGGGTGAATTAAGACTAAATGAATTCAAAGGAGTTGAGGAAGTATTAACTGAAGCCGTCCAAGCCTGGTATATCCCGGAATAATCATCGCACCAGTAAGGCCAGAGTTTATTGTTCCCCGAGGTAATGCCAATATAATCACCCTGATATCCGCCAGCGGTTCCTGATATCGGCTTGGGTTTGAACCTGTGGTCGGAAATAAGTATGTCCGTCCAAGTATCACCTCCGTCAATTGAACGTGAAACATAAATCTGCGCTGAATCTTTAGTCGGAGTATTTCTTGTATCATAATAAATTACGTTTACTCCGCCCTGCTCGTCTACTCTTACTGCTGAGAAATATTGAAAATTTCCCGGCGGATCCTGATTAACTCTTATCGATGTCCACGTCGTTCCGCCATCAGTCGAACGGTGTATTATTGCGTCGGCAGAATCTCTCGCAGGAGCTATAAATTTTTCCGAAGTTGATGCATATATCCAGCCGTTCCTTTGTCCTCCCGATTTGTCAATATCAATCCTTGGAAACGAATTTGATCTGATATTATTAAATAAATTATTTGACCTTATTCCATTCATGTTGTCTGCATTGCTTCTTGATACAACCCAGCTTACGCCGCCGTCTGTTGATTTTGCAAATCCTAAAGAATCTTCAGTCAGATTTCCGGTTGTTAAAGCATTAGCCCATACAACATAAACCTCTCCGCCCGGACCGATTTTAATATCTGCTCCCTGATGATAATGACCTGCTGAAGGTACCGGACTTACAGGCGCAACTGCAGACCAGGATACGCCTCCGTCTGTAGTAAACGAAATTAAAATCCTGTTAGTATATGATCCTGCAAATTCTGTATATACAGTGTAGCTTCTTCCGTAATACGGGCTCGAAGGAATATCATCCGTTCCTGAAAGATTTTTATCACTGCTTGTTGTCGATCCCGTGAAAGTTAATGTCGGAGACCATGTTAATCCGCTGTTCGTTGAATAGCTTGCTCCGATCGCTCCGGTTAATGTAATGTATGATATTAAAAATCTTCCGTCTTTATCTATTACAGGTCCCGGATCACCGTAATTAAATGAACCGCTATTTAATGTGTCGGAGCCAGACCAGCTTATTCCTCCGTCTGTGGTTACATAAACTCCTGTGCTGAATGCTGTTCCTCCTCTGAAAGTATTGGCAGAGCCAAACATTATCAGCGGATTTGTGGGATGCCTTGTAATTGGCGTCTCACTCTGAGAGCCAAAGCTTGGATGAACTAAAATATTCGGACCAACCAAAAAATCTCCAATCGTAGTTGTAACAATTCTTGAAGATTCATTTTTATTTTTAGATGGTATGTTTTCAGTCTGCGGAAGCGGAGCATAATTTCCATTTGGAATTACCCTCGACATTCGCGGATCCTGATTCCATTTCTTTGAATCATTTTCATTGGTCTGACCTGATAACTGCAAATACCCGATTAGAAAAAACGGAAGCAGCATTAATAATTTCTTCATAAATAAATTTTTATATTTTATATTTATTTTTTATTATATGTTAATGTGAAATTTTATGTTTGAACTTATGAGGAAAAAGGTTTTTTGAAATATTCTTTCAGGCAAAATTTACCAACTTAAAATATAAAAAAATAATTGATCTTTCAAAGAACGTTTTTTTAATAATACCCACTGTATTTGATTAAATCTTAAGAAACGTCTTAATTAACAGGGTAATGCTATATTTTATATAATAAAGATACCCATTTTAATTTGTAATTTGTAAGATGGAGATGAATTTATCTTTCGGAATCCTTACAGGAAATGAAGTGCTTCTTGTGTTGTAAAATCAGTATTGCTTACAAGACAGCTTAAGCATATTATTTTTAATTTTAAAGAGGAATGTTGCCGTGTTTCTTTTTTGGATTTGTATCAACTTTATTTTCGAGTAATCCGAAATAATAAATAAGTTTTTTCCTGGTATCTTTTGGTTCAATTATATCATCTACAAATCCTCTCTCTGCAGCAAGATACGGATTTGCAAATTTCTCTGTAAACTCTCTTACCTTTTCATTCAAAGCCGCTGCTTTGTCATCAGCGCTGTCTATTTCTTTTTTAAAAATTATTTCCGCTGCACCCTGAGCGCCCATCACTGCTATTTCAGCGGATGGCCACGCAAGATTTATGTCACCGCGTATGTGTTTTGAATTCATTACATCATATGCTCCTCCGTATGCTTTGCGGATTATTACGGTTATCTTTGGAACCGTCGCTTCACAAAATGAATAAAGTAACTTTGCTCCGTGGCGGATAACGCCGCGCCATTCCTGGTCAGTCCCTGGTAAAAATCCGGGAACATCCTCAAGCACAAGAAGAGGTATATTAAATGCATCACAAAATCTGACAAACCTTGCCGCCTTGATTGAGGAATTTAAATCCAAAACTCCTGCAAGCACCAATGGCTGGTTGGCTACTATGCCAATTGATCTGCCGCTTATTCTTCCGAATCCGACAACAATATTTTCAGCATACTCCTTATGAACTTCAAAAAAAGTTTCCTCATCCAGTAAAGCCGAAATAATATCTTTCACATCATATGGTTTATTCGGATTGTCAGGTAAAAAATCATTGAGACTGTCAAGGTTTTTTTCACCGCCGGAATATTCTGTCAAAGGAGGCGAATCCATGTTATTCAATGGAATGTATGAAACGAGTTTTCTTATACTTTGAAAACATTCTGCTTCGTTATCTGCAGTGAAGTGACTTACGCCGCTTTTTGTAGCATGCGTGTGAGCTCCGCCGAGATCATCGAAAGATACTTCCTCGTGAGTAACTGTCTTCACAACATTTGGTCCCGTAACAAACATGTACGAAACCTTATCCACCATGAAAATAAAATCTGTAATAGCCGGAGAATATACAGCACCGCCTGCGCATGGTCCGACGATAGCAGAGATTTGCGGAATTACTCCGCTCGATAAAGTATTTCTCAAAAAAATATCCGCATACCCGCCAAGTGAAACAACACCTTCCTGAATCCTCGCTCCTCCGCTGTCATTTATTCCAATCACCGGAACTCCTATCTTCATTGCCATATCCATAATTTTACAAATCTTCTTTGCATGATATTCCGCGAGCGAGCCGCCGAGAATTGTAAAGTCCTGTGAGAAGACACATACAGTTCTTCCGTCAATTTTCCCCGTACCTGTTATAACTCCGTCGGTATAGAATCTCTGATTCTCAAGTTCAAAATCTTTAGACTGATGTCTCACAAAAATATCAATCTCTTCGAAGCTTCCTTCATCAACAAGCAATTCAATTCTTTCGCGTGCAGTAAGCTTTCCTTTTTTGTGCTGAGCATCAATACGGCCCTGACCGCCACCTAATGAGGCTTCTTCTCTTTTAGATTTTAATTCCTGTATTTTATTTTTCACGGAGTCTGTTTAAAATTTATCAGTTTTTATAAATGAATTATATATCTCATCTTCCTCATTATCCCACTCATTGAAAGATTGTTCGGATAATTTCATAATCTCTTCGTTAATATTATTTTCTTCGCTTAATGGCAAGATTATAATTTCAACATTTTGAGATTTGAAATCCTCCGGAATATTTACAACTACTCTTTTATTTCGGATTCTCTGTTTTGTTTTTATGAAATCCATAATTTTATTTTTTAAAACAAAAAAAATAATACTATCAATTAAATATTGACTTAATTAAATGTTAAGGGTTTAGAATTCCATTAAACTCATTTTCCAATTTTTCTTTCAGCACTTTGAATTTAAAGTCAATGAACTCCCAAGCTTCATTCCATCTTTTATAATTTTCTCGATAACTTTCGGAATTCATATTTTCAAATACGACTGGCGGATCTAATGTGTATTTAATCCAGGCATTTTTCATTTCGAGAATAATTTCATCAACAATATTTCTTATTTCTTTATTGCAAAAAATTTTGCTTTCATTGTAATACTCAATGAAGCTAAGAATTTTTATTAAACATTTCT
>JBBRTN010000259.1:0-4015 GCA_038244395.1 Ignavibacteria bacterium | reverse complement strand
TATCGGGCGAACGATATTAGTTTTTCTTACTTCTTACTTATTAATTATTAATTATTAATTTGATGAGCCGGATAAATTTTTTCATAAATAATTTTTTTTATAATTATTTTGAATGGGAATACTGAAAAATTAAGTTCCTCAGATTCAAGATTCATTTTCATACAAAGTCAGTTCCTGCCGGATAATAAATCCTTTAAAGATAAAAATCATTTGCTCGGGATAATAGACCGGATAGGTTACGTGCAGATTGATACAATCTCCGTAGTAGAGCGTTCGCATCATCACATCCTGTGGTCCCGAATGCCTGCTTACAGAAAAATCATGCTTGATGAGCTTATCGGAAATGATAAAACGGTTTTTGAATACTGGAGTCATGCCGCTGCATATCTCCCAATGAAAGATTTCAGATTTTCACTTATAAGGAAAAATAATTTTTCTAAAAAACATAAGACCTGGGGAAACGCAAATAAAAAAATAATTAAATATGTTTACGACCGCATAAAAAATGAAGGAGAGCTTCAGTCAAAAGATTTTATAGATAAGGACAGCAGAACCGGCGGCTGGTGGAACTGGAAACCGTCCAAAGATGCGCTGGATTTTCTTTTTCACAAAGGTGATCTTATGATAGCAAAACGGAAAGGATTTCAAAAAGTATATGATCTGACTGAAAAAGTTCTTCCCGCCAATGCAATTACAGCTTACCCGACTGAAAAAGAATTTTATGCACATCTCATAGACAGATCTGTAAGAGCCAACGGTCCGGTTACAGAACGGGAAATTACTTACTTAATAAAATATAACAGAAAATTATTTTCAAAAACACTTAATGAGATGATAGAGGACGGGAAGATTTTGAATGTGTGTATTGAAGGAACAGGGAACGAAGTTTACTACATTACTAACGAGAAACTCGGACTGTTAAAAAATAAAAAAGAGCTGTCTGAAATTCATATACTCTCGCCTTTTGACAATCTTGTAATTCAAAGAAGAAGGCTTAATAATTTTTTTACATTTGATTATACGATAGAGTGTTACGTTCCTGAGGCAAAGAGAAAATTCGGATACTTCTGCATGCCAATACTTCACGGAGACAGGTTTATCGGCAGAATTGATGCAAAAGCATCCCGCGAAGACAAGACCTTCATTATCAAAAAAATCTTCTGGGAAGATGAATCTGCACTTAATAATAAAATTATTAAAAAGCTCGAAAAAAAATTAACTGACTATGCTCTCTTCACCGGATGTGAAAGAGTCGAAGGTATTTATTTTCCCGGCGGGGCTGATTAAATTACAATCTTAATTTTATTTTCATCGTAATCTTTTATAAATACTTCCCCTTCCTTTGATTCCAGTAAGAGTCCGGATTCATTAGCGCTCTTTTCGATTAAATCAAGATATTCCCTGTCGGGTAACTTAACTGTAAAATTAATCATGCCAAGCGAATTTTCGTTTCGCGGAATTAGTTTTTTTGTCTGCCACGTATTCGCTCCAATATGATGATGATATCCGCCGGCGGAAAAAAACTTCGCTCCGGGATAGGATGAACTGGTCACATTAAATCCTAATATATCATTATAAATTTTCTCGGTCTTAAATAAGTCTGATACATTAAGATGAATATGCCCCAAATCTGTTTCCGGATGTATACCGTTCCATACTTCCCTGTCATCAAGTTCATTTGTTAATACGCTAAGGTCCAGAGGAAGAGTATCCATAATGACTTCTCCTGATTTCCATTCCCAGGTTTCTCTTGGTTTGTCAGTATAAAGCTCGACTCCGTTTCCGTCAGGGTCAGCAAGATAAATCGCTTCGCTTACAAGATGGTCTGCGAATCCCTGAAATTTTATTTTATATCCGAATAATCTTAGGAACACTCTTGCCAGTTCCTTCCTGCTTGTAAATCTTAAAGCGAGGTGAAACAAGCCCGTAGAGCCGCTCAGTCTTACCGGGGCATTCTTATCTTCGACAAGTTTTATTAAATAGGGCATGTTTCCGTCTGAGGAAAGTAATGATGTGTTTCCATTTCTTTCAATCTCCTTCATCCCGATCAGATTCGAATAGAAATCAAGCGACGTTTTTAAATCTTTAACACGTAAGTCTATACTTTGTATTTTTATATTTGCGGGAATATTCATTTCTCTGTTTCTTAAAGTTTCTTAAAGTTGTTGCATGTCTTTTATCTTTTTTTATTCCTGATTTTTACCGGATTAGTTCAATGAAAACTGAGGTAATGTAAAACCAATGTGATTGTGGAACGTCAGCTTACTGATTTTATATTCAACGAATTCTATTATCGGAAATTCTGTCAGTACATCCGTTACTTTCTCATCAGACTCTGCTGCAATAGTAGTCCAAAGCTTTCCGTCTTCAATCGATACTGCATAGCTTGTAAGAATTTTTTCACCCATCAGCCTGTTTATTACATCTCTCTGCTTTGGAATAAGTGATATGAATTCATTATCAAAAGGGAGAGGCAAATCTATCTCTACCATGTATTCATAAATCATTTTCTCATTCATTTGTATTATTTTTAATTTTAAAAAACACTATCACTAAAAATGGCTTCTTCGGTTTTCCTATGATTTATTTTATTTAAAGTTTTTCGAATAAGTCTTTTAATTTCGGATTTTGCGATTCACCGAATATTTCAAAGTTTACATCTTTGTATATTTGATTTTTTATATCACTGTTATCAATTGTTTCTTTGAATGTAAAATAACAGTCCAGCGCCTTACGTGAATTTTCGATGTCTTCATCATCCACTTTATAGACACAATCAATCTCTTCATCTTTTGAACCGCTTATATGAAAGTGCAATTGCTTTTTCGCATTTTCTTCCGTCATTGTAAAAAATGCAAGTCGCTTTAAAAAGGAAACTTTATCTTTCATCTCACAAAAAATTCTTTTTACAACAGCATGCGAAACAAGATGGTCATGGAAACCGCTGATACCGTGCACAGGATAAGATACTATTACATCCGGCTTGACCCTTTCAATTTCTTTTCTTATTACATCTTCAATTTCGCGCGGATCCATTTCTTTTAAACCGCTGTCAGGCAGATCCAGTACAGTCATCCCCTTCAGATTCAGAGTCTTCTCAACATTGAGCATTTCCTTATAACGGACTTCACCCATCTCATCAATTGAGTATCCGAATTTATGCCGCTGCTTTGTTGCTCCGCCTTTGGTCAGAGTCAGCAAATAAACTTCATGTCCTTCTCTGACCTGCTTTGACATTGCCGGCGCAGGACCGAAGGACTCATCATCAGGATGCGGAAAAATATAAAGTATTTTCATAGTAATATTTTTAATGTTCTATTATGATTTAAAATTTTCCGGCATTCGTAAACCGGATTGTCCAGTTGTAAAATTCAGATAAGAATTTTTTTAAAAGCTCTCTCGTAGACTCATCAGTCAGCTCGCCGTTTTCATCAAATTTTTGCTTTGCTAAAGTTATATACACTTCCGGCTCGTTCATTACAAGCATATTATTAAAAACACCGACCTCTTTCAAATGCAGCTGCGCTTTTACTGTGCCCGTCATACCGCTTGAAACACCCATTATTGCATACGGCTTTTTCTGTAACGGCGATGTAGCAGGAGTTCTTGATGCCCAGTCAATCGCATTTTTCAAAACACCTGAAATGGAATAATTATATTCAGGCGATGAAAATAAAAGCGAGTCCGATTCAGCAATTTTTCCCTTAAATTTTCTTACAGGCTCAGGCAGACCCTCTTTCTCGACGTCTTCGTTATATAACGGAATATCATGCAAATCGAAAATTTCAATCTCCATATGTTCCGGCTTCAGCTCTGTTGCCGCTCTTAAAAGTGATTTGTTATAAGATTTTTTTCTCAGGCTTCCGGGAATACCCAGTACCTTAATCTTTTCCTGCATTTTTATTTTATTATCATCCGTTTTTATACTGACTAAGGATTCCTTACTTATGCTGCATTCAAAAAAAATTACCTACTTCATTGGAACTTCGATAAGGAGTATCTCTGAATTTTTATT
>JBBRTN010000258.1:0-4025 GCA_038244395.1 Ignavibacteria bacterium | reverse complement strand
GGTTCATCACAATCGGATGCGTGATCAAAGGCGAGACTGCACACTTCGAATACATTTGTGAAAGTGTATCTTACGGAATCAATAAAATTTCATATGACTATGAAATCCCAGTTGGCTTTTGCATTCTTACCTGCTATACACCTCAGCAAGCCTTCGAAAGAAGCGGCAAACCTCCGGACGCTGACAACAATAAAGGATATGAAGCCGCACTGACAGTAATTGAAATGATAAATTTATTAAAAAAGATTTAATAGTTAATCCTTCCTTGATTAAGAAATTCAAAAATTACAATGACTGCCTAAAGTATTTATTCAATCTGGAGAGAGCGGGAATAAAGTATGACCTGAAGAATATCCGCACACTGCTCAGGCTGCTTAATAATCC
Source organism: Ignavibacteria bacterium (assembly GCA_038244395.1). Taxonomy (GTDB): domain Bacteria; phylum Bacteroidota; class Ignavibacteria; order Tepidaquicellales; family Tepidaquicellaceae; genus JAGPCH01. Next base: position 3,641 of record JBBRTN010000258.1, on the reverse strand, counting down.
GCAGAATAATTTTAAATCAGTTCACATAGCGGGAACTAACGGCAAAGGGTCAGTCTCTTCAATTATAAATTCTGTATTGATGGAGAAAGGATTTAAGACAGGGCTTTATACGTCTCCGCATATACTGGACTTTCGTGAAAGAATTCGTGTAAACGGAAAATATATTTCCAAAAAATTTATTATGAATTTTGTCAATAAGTATTTTAAAGATATAGAGACAATTAAGCCGAGTTTTTTTGAAGTTACTACGGCGCTAACATTCGATTATTTCAGCAGTCAAAAAATTAAATACGCTGTGATTGAAACAGGGCTTGGCGGAAGACTTGATTCGACAAATATTCTCAGACCTGCGGTAACAATTATAACCGCTCTTTCGGTGGATCATACTGATTTTCTGGGGAATACGATAGAAAAGATTACGGCAGAAAAAGGGGGGATAATAAAAAAGGGTGTGCCTCTCGTAACGGGGAATATTCCGGTTGTCTCCGTTAAAATCCTGAATGAAATTGCTAAAAAAAAGACAGCTGAAGTTTTTAATACTTCTGATAAGAAGTTAAAAATTACAGGAAAGTCAGAGACAGGATTTTATTTTGCCGTGGAAAACAGGGAGAAAATATTTTATCCTTTAACGGGAGATTACCAGATTAATAATATAAAGACTTCACTTAAGGCAATTGATGTAATCGGTGAAAGAGAAAAAATAAATTTTGATAACGGAACTCTCACAAGAGGATTCAGGAATCTAAAGATAAATTCAGGACTTTACGGCCGCTTTGAATTAATCTCTGTAAATCCGAAAATTGTTGTTGATGTATCCCACAATGAGCAGGCAATCAAAAATATAAGAGCTAACCTTAAGTATTTTACATATGAAAGACTCTTCATTATTTTTGCAATGATGCAGGACAAGGATTACAAAAAATGTGTGAACGAAATAGGGAAGCTGGATGCGAAAATAATTTTAACCAAACCGTCATACAAAAGAGCGGCGGAACCGGAAGAATTATTTAAAGCCGTAAGAAATCATAAGGGAAAATTTATTCTGAAAAAAAATATTAAAGAGTCTTTTGAATTTGTCAAAGATAATTCTAAAAGAGGAGATCTGATACTTGTAACGGGCTCATTTTATCTTGCCGGCGATTTTCTGGTATTGTTTAATAAATTCAATAAATCAACTTAAAGAATTATATTTGCATTATGAAATTTGAAAACATACATAACATCGGGATTCTCGGCTCAGGTACGATGGGCAGGGGAATTGCGATATGTTCAGCCGCAGCAGGATATAAGACGGTTCTCTATGATATCTCGGATGAAATATTAAGTGATGCTGAGAAAATAATTGAAAAAGATTTATTGAAATCGGTTGAAAAGAAAAAGATGACCGAAGAGAAAAAAGCCGGAATCAAAAAAAATATAACGTTTACTCCGGAGTTTAATGACTTAAAAGATTCTGATTTTATTATCGAGGCGGCTCTTGAAGACATGGAGCTTAAGAAGGAAATTTTTTCCCGGCTTGATTCTGTTTGCAGACCTGATACTGTACTGTCAACAAATACATCTTCTCTGTCTGTCACGACGATTTCAACTTTTGTCAGAACAAATCCTGAAAGAGTAATCGGGATGCATTTTTTTAATCCTGCAAATATAATGAAGTTAGTCGAGGTCGTGAAGGGAGATTTTACTTCTGAAGAAGTCACTGATCTTACAATGAAAGTTTCTAAAAAAATGGGTAAAGTTCCGGTAACAGCAAAAGATACTCCTGCATTTATCGTGAACAGGATTGCAAGGCCATTCTACGGAGAGGCGCTGAAAATAATGAGTGAAGGAACGGCAGACATTAAAACGATTGATGAAGTAATGAAGAGCTGCGGATTTGCGATGGGACCATTTGAACTTATGGACCTGATTGGCATTGATGTTAATTTTTCCGTAACGAAATCCGTATATGAGGCATTCTTCAATGATCCTAAATACAGACCCAGCTTCATTCAGAAAAAAATGGTTGATGCAAATTTATTAGGAAGAAAGACCAAAAGAGGATTTTATAATTATAATTCATGAGAATATAATTCATAAGTAAAAGAGTAAAATGATGAAAGCAAAAGATAAGAATCATAAGCATGAAGAATTTAATTATGCAGTTGAAGAATTTAAGGTGATATTAAATTCGCGCTCACAAAAGATTACTGCTCCACGTCTGGAAATACTAAGCATATTGAAATCAAATCACAGCCCGCTTACCACGTCTGAGATCCACGGAAAAATCAGAAATAAAAAAACTGACCTCGCAACAGTTTACAGGACTATTAATTTATTTGCTGAGCTGGGAATTGTAAGTGAAATTGATTTCAAGGATGAGTTCAAAAGATATGAGCTAGTCTATGACAGACACCATCATCATCATATCGTCTGTAAAAAATGCAAACGAGTTGAAGACGTAGAAGCCTGCGTCCTTGAGGAACTGGAAAAGCTCTTAAATAAAAAAGGGTATTCGGATATTTCCCACTCACTTGAATTTTTTGGGTTATGCGAAAATTGCAGATAACTCTTAACTTATAATTTACAACCTTAACTTTAACGCATTGATAAAAGCAATAATTTTTGATTTGGATAATACGCTTGTTGATTTCATGCTTCTGAAAAGAGCTGCTGTTGATGCGTCCATTCTTGCGATGATAGACGCCGGCTGGGATATGTCAATTGAGGATACGAAAGCATATATAAATAAAATATATGATGCCGAGGGAATCGAATACCAGCAGGTCTTTGACAAGATGCTTACAGAAGTGATTGGTAAAGTAGATTATAAAATTATTTCCGCCGGGATTGTTGCATACAGGACTGCTAGGGAAGCGGCTCTGAAGCCTTACCCGAGAGTTTTTCCCACTCTGATTGAACTTATAAAAATGGGATTAAAGCTTGCAGTTGTTTCTGATGCTCCTTCAAAGGAAGCATGGCTTAGATTATCGTATCTAAATTTCCATCATCTCTTTGATGTTGTGATTACATATGATGAAACCCGTGAGCGGAAACCGTCACCGATCCCGTTCAACATGGCTTTGAAAGAATTAGATCTTAACGCAAATGAATGTCTGATGATAGGCGACTGGGCTGAGCGTGATATGGTAGGCGCGAAGGCAGTCGGAATGAAAACGGTTTTTGCAAGATATGGAGATACATTCAATACGGGAAATCCTGATTCGGATTATGATATAGACTCAATTTCGGAGTTAATAGATATTGTAAAAAAAGAAAATAAAACAGAATAGTGAATAGTGAATGGTGAATGGTGAATACAAACTGTTTCATTGTTGGTTTTTGAGCAGATATAGTTTATTTTTGTAAAAGGATTTTTTCCAAATTAAATCAAGAACAATATGAACAAGAAAATTTACATCCTGCCGGTTTTAATTATGCTTTTTCTTTCAACAGTATGCTTCGCCCAGGTTCCAACCTATAATTTAAGGGCGATGAACTTTTCATTTGCAAGTATTATTTCACCGAACGATGCAATAGAATTTGATATCTATATACAGCATACAAATGCTCCTGTCGAATTCCAGTATGCCGGCGCTCAGTTTTTTTTAGAATTCAACAGCGGAATTATTCCCGGAAATTTTACAGATACTAATATTGCT
>JBBRTN010000257.1:0-4033 GCA_038244395.1 Ignavibacteria bacterium | reverse complement strand
TTTACAGGATGGAGATACGCTGATTATATCCGGATGGTGTGAAGGAGATGGTTATACAGTTGGTTTCGGTGAAGTAAGAGGAAAAATTTTACCTGCAAATTAAAATTTATATGGTATGAAAGACATTTATCTGTTTTTAATTTTTACTTTATTCTCATGCTTTGTTCTCAGCTGCAGTAATGATGAAATTACGACTAACAATACTATTACTGAGCCTCCTGTTCCCTTTGAAAACAATTTTAAATACCCTTACAACATCAATTCATTCTGGTTTTATACAACACGGAATTTTGTGGAAAACATAAGACCTGACTCTCTGCTGGTTTATTTTAATACTGATACAACTGTCGGTTACGGAGATGCAAAATTTGAAAAGGATACTCTGATTAACAGCGACACACTCAGACTTTTGAGGAACACTCACAGCGAGCCGGAGCACAGTCATACAACATTAGAATATTACAGGCAGACAGACAGCGGATTAATAAGAGTTGCCTATTATTCGGACGGAACAAACTTTGGTCCATACAGAGCGGTTAATAGTCCGTTCACATTTTCTGTAAGCGGTAAAACATTCGGCTCTCTTAATGAATTGTATGAATATTATCAGAATGACCTTAATGACATTAAAGATGTCAGCGGCAAGCTTGTCTTTGACGACCCTCCGGTAACGACAATAAAATATCCCATTGTTCAGAATCTTGAATGGAGTTTTCAGGTATACGGCACGACAAGAATTACTAAGAAATTTCACGGTTTTGAAAATATAAATTTAACAAGCGGAACATTCCATTGCGTTAAGATTCAAAGAAACTGGTATTATAATTCCCCGTCTCCTGACACAAGCTATATTTCATATGATTATTTTTCAAAAGAAGGAATGATAAAAAGAGACTTCAGTATTAAAGATATAATAATAAGCAATCAGGCAGGCACGCCAATCGGAATAATAGATGTCAAAGAAGAAGCAAACCTGAATCTGTATACTCTCCCATAATTAAATGAATGAAAGCACTGTAAGATTAACGCAGATGGTAACATCAGCGGGCTGCGCCGCGAAGATTTTCCCGCATATACTTTCGGATACTTTAAAAGGAATTGAATGGTCCACCAATGAAAATGTACTCGTTGGTTTTGAAGGTAAGGATGATGCCGGGGTTTATAAAATTAATGATGAGCTGGCGTTAATCCACACGACCGATTTTTTTACGCCTGTAGTTGACGATCCATACATCTTCGGACAAATTGCTGCTGCCAATGCGCTTAGTGATGTTTATGCAATGGGAGGAATTCCGATAAATGCACTTAACATACTCGCCTTTCCTCAAAAAGAAAACCTCGGAATACTCAAGGACATCTTAAGAGGCGGCGCAGATAAAATTAAGGAATCAAACGCCGTTATTATCGGCGGACATTCGATAGACATTACAAATATTGTTTACGGGCTTGCAGTTACAGGTACTATTCATCCGGAAAATATAAAAGGTAATAATTCCGCTAAGCCCGGCGATGTTTTAATTTTATCGAAGCCGCTTGGTACCGGAATATTAAACAATGTAATTAAATTTTCATCTCTCGGTGAAAAGAATTACAATCAGCTGGTTTCTTCAATGACCAGATTAAACAGAAATGCATCTGCAAGCATGGTTAAATATAATGCTAATGCCTGCACTGACATAACTGGCTTCGGGCTTGCCGGACATTCTATGCAAATGGCAAAAGCCAGCAATGCAGTATTCAGATTTTCTGTGAATGAGCTGCCGTTACTGGACGGAGCCGAACAGGCAGCGGGAGAAAATTATCTGACCCGCGGAGATAAATCAAACCGCGAATATACTGAAGCCGCAGTTATTAACACAGGCGTGATAAATAAAATCAAAGAGCATTTGCTTTATGACCCGCAGACTTCAGGAGGTTTGCTCATCTCCGTTACGGAAGAAAACGCAGGTAAACTTTTAAGTGAGCTGATTGACGGAGGAGATATATATTCGAAAATAGTCGGAAGTGTTGAAGAAGCATCAGATGAAATAAAAGCCGGAACAATAATTTTCGAATATGCGTGAATCAGTTTATGATAAAAGATAAAGACACAAAAGAACTGTTCGAATACATCCGGAATATTCCTCCCGCGGAAATAAAAAACATTCCTTCTTTAAAATCTCTTCTCGATCCGTACAGTATCGGTAAACTCAGTATTGACGGGCTTCTGGGCAACCTCAAAGACAATCATGAAAAAACTTTACTGATAGATGCGCGCTCTGAAAAAGAATTTGAAGAATCCTCAATCCCCTATTCATTAAGTTTTCCCGTGCTTAAGGATTCCGAGCGGCATAATGTAGGATTGATATATAAAAAATACTCGAAGTCATCAGCTCTCTGGCTTGCTATGCAATATGCCGAGCCAAAGCTGGAATTCTTAAAAGAGTTTTTAGAAAATAATAATGCTGCAGAAAAAAATATTTTTGTTTACTGCTGGAGAGGAGGAGGAAGGAGCGGCTATCTTGCAAAGATGATTTCTGACGCGGGTTTTAAATCAGTAACTTTGATAAGCGGATACAAATCATTCAGAAAAAAAGTTGTTGATTTTTTTTCAGCTGAAATATTTCCATTCAATCTCATAGAATTATCCGGACTTACCGGCTGCGGAAAGACAGAATTACTGAAGAGCGTTTCAGGTATTTTGCCGGTAATTGACCTTGAAGAATCAGCAAGGCATTTCTCAAGCCTGCTCGGACATATTCCTTACGAAATTAAAAATCTATCCCCGGTAAAAAATCAAACTGAATTTGAGAATAATCTTTTCAGAAATATTTTTTTTAATTCAATGAATAACCTTAAGGCATCCCTCATAAAAAATTCAGGTGATGTTATGAGTGATACTACTTATCTGATTGAAAGTGAAAGCAGGAAAGTAGGTAAGTTTGATGTACCGAAAAACTTATATACCAAGATGGAAAAATCTCCTTCGGTAAGAATCGTTTGCTCAATGGATATCAGGATAAAGAGAATTGTAAGGGATTATTTCGGAAACGACATGAAAGGAATTGAGCCAATGCAAAAAATAATGCTGGAGAAAAGTTCATTCTTTAAACAGCAGCTCAGCAGCAGTGCGTTTGATGAAATGATGCAGCTTCTTGATTCAAGCAGAGTCAGTGAATTTACCGAAATAATGATAAAACAATATTACGACCGGAAGTATAAAGACAAAGGTAAAAAACCAATTGCTGAGATCTCAACCGATGATATTGTTTCTGCAAAAAATGAATTAGAAGAAATATATAAAATGAAGTTCCTATGATTTAAAACACAGGAATTAATTCATCGGAAAAAGCAGACCTCAATAATTCCTTTTGTGTCTCATTGAATCTTGACAATGAACCTTCTGCAGGGCTCGCGCTTTCATCCTTGCTGACACAATAGAGCTTTTGATTTTCTGACAGGTCTTTTAATAAAAGCAATGAGAGGAAATTCCATGCTCCCATATTTCTCGGCTCCTCCTGCACCCATACAACTTCATTAGCATTTTTATAAGACGCCAGTATGGTTTTAATTTCACCGCTCAAATACGGATAATATTGCTCGAGTCTTACGATTGCCGTTGCGTTAAATTTATTCTCATTCTTATATTTCAGTAAATCATAGTACACTTTTCCGCTCGTGAGAATGATTCTTTTAATAGAAGATTTATCATTTACATTATCATCTATAATTTCATTGAACTCTCCTTTTGTAAAATCTTCTTTGCGTGACTTTGCCTCGTGTAAGCGAAGCAGGCTTTTCGGTGTCATTACTACGAGAGGTCTTTTCTTACTCTGCTTTGACTGCCTTCGCAGTAAATGAAAATATTGCTCAGAACTTGTAGGATTGCACACAATCATATTATCATCTGCACAAAGTGTCAGAAATCTTTCAAGACGAGCGCTTGAATGCTCCGGTCCCTGCCCTTCCTGTGCGTGAGGCAGAAGCATCACAATGTTATTGGGAAGTCTCCACTTTGTATATGAGCTTGAAATAAAATTATCAATAATGACCT
>JBBRTN010000256.1:0-4041 GCA_038244395.1 Ignavibacteria bacterium | reverse complement strand
TTTTTATGTGGCGTGGACGAAGTTGATGTTGGAAAACTCAGTTCTTCATCATATTCTCTGACATCGAAATCTGCTGTCCTCTCAGATATAAATCCTTCGTGCATTAATTGATATCTTTGCCCATTCATATTCAAAAAAATAATTCTTCCGTGAATATTTATAATTCAGATAACACAGGAGAAGGAATGAAATAAAGTTGGATACAGCTGCCCCGTATGCCGAGAAAAGAGGAATTAAAATAAGGTTAAGCAGGACATTCAGGATTAATGAAGCGAGTATGAAGTATAAGATATATGTAGTCTTGTCTGACACATAGAAGCTGAAAAATCCTATCGTAGATATTCCGTAGAAAGGCATTGCAATGGCAATCCACGGAATAAGGTCTTTAGCTGACCAGTAATCCTTATTTAGTGTAAATATTTTTATTAAATCCGGAGTCGCCAGTGATAACGCAAGTGCAAGGAAAGTTACCGCGAAAAATAAATAAGTAACATTCTTCGTGAAAAATCTTAATGCGTTTTCCGTGTTAAGTTTTTTCCAGGAAATTACCGTGAATGATAATGCAAACGGAGCAATCACAAGAAAATTCAGTAATCCGCAAATATTATATGCAAGGCTGTACAGTCCTACGTCTGCTGAAGTCGCGAGATAACCTAAAATAAATCTGTCCGACTGGTTTAACAAAGCGCTCAGCACACTTGCTATCATCAACGGAAATGAAAATATAATTAATTTCCTGAGGTTTTTATAATCCAGTCCAGCTTTTAAAAATTTAAAATAATAAGGAAGGAGAATCAGTAAAATTATTGCCGGTGAAATAATTTTTGCGATGAAGACTCCGTTTAATTTATTCTCTGTATACAATATGTAATATAATTGTATCAGCAGGTTCAGCAATGCAATAAGCACGGAAAAAAAAGAATACATGAATGCCTTTTCATTAATCCTGATAAGCAGGAATACTATGAAAATAAAGGCTTCCATGGTTGCAATGAGTGAAGCATAAAAAATCAGGTTTGAATACCCGCCGGTCTTGAAAATTAAATTGGAAAAAAAATCGGAACCAAGATAGAGGCAAACTGTAAATATGAAATTGATGACGGCAAGGAACGCAGTTACTGAGAATAAAAATTTCTTCTTTTCATCGGGATTTTCAATTTTGGAATACCACCTGATTATACCCGCTTCAAAACCGAAAATAAATACAGCCCAGAGAATCTGCCAGAGAGTTTCAATTCTTGAAATGATTCCGTAATCTGCGATAGAAAAATTAATCGAATAAACCGGGAGTAATATAAAGGAGACTAATTTGGTTGCAATTCTGCTTATACCGTATACAGCAGAGTGCTTAATGGTATTTTTTATATCTTTCAGCAATTTTATAAAATATTAATTTTTATTTTTATAAGAAATGGAAAGACATACTACATGCTTTGCTCTGCTTTGCTCGCTTTGCTCACAATATTCTTCATAACAATCTATCATTTGCCTGTTGTTATTTGGAATGGCTTTTGAATCATTTTGTATTTTTAATTGTTATTTTAACTGTTAAATTAAATCAAAACAAAAAGGCACAATGAAAACAAAATTTTTTCTGATACCTGCATTTTTAATATTCTTAAGTATCTCTGATTCTTACGCTCAGAAGTCTTACAGTTTCAACGACGGATTAAATGCTGCTAAATCAAGCGGAAAGAAAATCGTCATAGATATTTATTCACAGTCCGATAGCTGGAGTAAAAAAATGGAATCGGATGTTTACTCTTCGTCAAAAGTTCAGAGCGCATTTTCCAATTTTATTTTTATAAAGCTGAATTCTGACGGAACGGATAAGTACAATTATCAGAAAAAGGATTATTCATCTTCAGCTCTCGCAAAATTATTCGGAGGCACCGGATACCCAACTTTTGTCTTTATGGATTCTGACGGAAGTATTATAAAATTTAAGTATAACGGGGAAGAGACTTCGAGCCTTTCAGGCTTTATAGGGGAAAATGACTTTGAAGAATTATTAAATTATTTTTCTCAGAATAAATATAAAGACACAGACCTGTCAACTATTTTTCAGAATTAGCATCAGCGGTGATTTTTAAATTTATCTTTTAATTTTTCCAGAACATATTCCGGGAGAAATTCCTTTACGTTTGCATCATATGATGCAAGCTCTCTTACCAGGGAAGAATTTAAATAAGAATATTTTTCGTTAGGCATTAAAAAAATTGTATTTATTTCCGGGCTTAATTTCCTGTTGGTTAATGACATCTGAAACTCATACTCAAAATCAGAAATTGCTCTCAGTCCTCTTATTATAACTCCGGCTTTTTTTCTTTCGGCATATCTTACGAGCAGCCCGTCAAAAGAATCAACCTCGGCGTTTTCAAGGTGAGCAGTTACTTTTTTTATAAGGTCAATTCTTTCCTCCGTATTGAATAAAGGTTTTTTATTTGGATTCACAGCTATTGTTACAATTACTTTTTCAAATAATTCACACGCTCTTTCGATAATATCCAGATGCCCGTTTGTAACGGGATCAAATGTCCCCGGATAAATCGCCGATATTTTTTTCATCAGTAATTATATTTAATTAAATTCGAAGAATGTAAAATTAACCGTTCCGATCTTCTTTCTCAGGATAACGTATTTTTCAAAATCTTTGTCCGCAATGAAATTGACTGAGTGCTCCAGTATAAGCAGGGTTTTTAATTGAAGCGATATTATATTTCCTATCAATTCAGTATATCTGTTATACTCATAAGGCGGGTCGCAGAAAATCAAATCCGTTTTTCTTTCATTAAAACTTTTCAAAAAATTCAGGACGTTTGATTTGTAAATTTTGCTTTTGTCTTCTGCCTTAAGAAGTTTGATATTCTCACGCACGAGGTCAGTATTTTCATCGGCAAAATAGCACATTGACGCACCTCTGGAAATGCACTCCAGTCCAAGGTTTCCCGTTCCGCAGAATAAATCCATACAGGTAATATCTTCAAAATCGATCCGGTTGTTTAATATATTGAATAAAGTTTCTTTAGCCCTGTCCGAAGTAGGCCGGACTTTATCCGAAGAAGGAGAAATTAAAATTCTGCTTTTGTACGCACCTGAAATAATTCTCATTCTTCAATATTGTTAGCCTTTGAATTTGATTGACTCAGCAGATTCAAAATTTTTTAATGCAAGCCCGTAGAGAGGAGAAAATCTGAAATCATTATTTCCGGGGAAACTAATAAATTCAATCTGTGCAGCCTTGTATTGCTCAGATAAAAAATTTTTTACCTGTCCGGAAACATCCCCGCCATAAAGAAAAATTTTATCAATGTTCATGGAGCTTAGATGATTAATTTTATTCACAAGTAAAGTTCTGAAATTTTCACCCTCAAAATTTTCGAAATCAAATAGCGTGAGATTACCGTTGACAATCATGCTAAAGTCAAGTCTCGAGTTCTTGCAGCCGATAATTAATATGTTGCTGTTCTTTACATCGTCAGGATAATTTTCCTTCAGACATTTGTCCACGGCAAACTGGTCAATCTCAATATTTTTTATCCTGATATTACAGGAGTTACACAAATTTTTCAGGAATTCAATTTTGCCTTTATCAATTGCTATCAGTAAGACTTCATCAATCGTTTCATTAAGATAATTATTATTAAGCCTGAAATACTTTATATTAAAATTTTTATAAGTGTCGGGAAAATAATTTGACAGTTCCCACAATATATGAGAGTTAATATTTCCCTGCTCTTCGTTAAAGTCTATCGGAAAAACGCTTAAGAAAGTCTGCTCAGTCTCTATCAAAATCCCTGCTGTCAGCGGCTCGGAGCCGTCAATGCCGGGAATGCCGCTTATCGAATCCGAAAGCTCACGGGCCAGTTCCTTTTGATTTTGTTTAAGGATATTCTCTTCATTAATGTTGAAGCTTAAGGTGAGCTCATACTCTGAGATGATCTGCCTTGTGTCGCTTAATTGTAAAACTCTCAAAACATTGCCGGAAAATCCTAAGCTTAATGTATTCAATTTAAAGTTATTCTGCTTTTATGAAATCTT
>JBBRTN010000255.1:0-4046 GCA_038244395.1 Ignavibacteria bacterium | reverse complement strand
TACTTAAAGACCTTCCTAAGAAAATGACAATAGTCGGAAGCGGAGCAATCGGGGTTGAGTTCGCTTATTTTTACAATGCATTTGGAACGGAAGTGACGATAGTGGAGATGATGCCTGCAATTATGCCGATAGAGGACAAAGACGTATCCGATGTCGTCGCGAGGGAATTTAAGAAAAGCGGAATAAAAATTTTAACCGATACGAAAACCGAAAGCGTCGAAGTCAGCGGAGGCAAAGTAACAACGAAAGTTTCAGGAAAGAATAATGAAGACCTGGTATCTGATGTTGTACTTATTGCAATCGGAGTTCAGGGAAATGTTGAGAATTTAGGACTGGAAGATCTGGGAATAGCGGTAGAAAAAGGAAATATAAAAGTTGATAAAGATTACAGGACAAATGTAGAAGGATTATATGCAATTGGAGATGTGAATGGTCCGCCGTGGCTTGCTCACGTTGCTTCTTCTGAGGGAATACATTGCGTCGAGAGAATAGCAGGCATTCGTATTCCGGATATAAATTACAGTAATATTCCCGGATGCACATACTGCCAGCCGCAGGTGGCATCTGTCGGACTGACCGAAAAGAAAGCGCTCGAGGAAGGATATGAAATTAAAGTCGGCAAGTTTCCGTTTTCTGCGAGCGGTAAGTCAAGAGCATTGGGTGAAACTGTCGGATTTGTTAAAGTTATTTTTGACAAGAAATATGATGAGCTTCTTGGCGCCCACATTGTAGGAGTGGAAGCTACTGAGCTCATTATGGAATTTGTTCTTGCGAAGTCCCTCGAAGCAACACACGAACAGATTTTAAAAACAGTTCATGCACATCCTACGCTGAGCGAATCTAATATGGAGGCAGTCGGAGTGGCATACGGCGAGGCAATAAATATATAATTTGCAAATAATAATTAAATCCTATATTTTATAAAAAATTTCAAAAAATAAATCCGGAGAATATTAAAATGGAAGAAAATAATTCGGCAAAAAATTTACTGCTTGGATTTATTGCAGGCGGTGTAGTAGGGGCATCTTTAGCCCTTTTATTTGCTCCAAAGAGCGGCAAAGAATTGAGAAGTGATATCAGACTCAAGAAAGACGAACTGCTTGATGACACTTCTGAATATCTTCAAATCGCAAAAACCAAGGCAAGCGATTTAATAAATGAAGGAAAGAGAAAATCCGAAGAGCTTATTTCAGATGCCAAGAAAAAAGCAAGCACGTTGATTGGAGATGCAAATTCAATACTGAATGACGCAAAGGAAAAAGCCACCAATACTTTAGGCACAACTAAAGATAAATTATCAGGCGAAACAGACCGTGTCAAGGATGCATTTAAAGCAGGCATAGAAGCATTCAATCAGGAAAAAAACAAGAATTCATAATTAAAATTATTATGGAAGAAGCCCTTCAATATACTCAGTTAATAACAAACATTATTATAATTCTTCTTTTTCTGGGAATTATGATTTTAGTTTTTAATCTTAACAAACAGTTCAGGAAAATTACAAAAAAAGTAGAAGGACTTTCTTCCGATGTAAAAGAGATTAAACCTAAAGTTATTGAATCCTTTGACAAAATAATTTTATTATCGGATAATATTAATACAGCCGTTAAGAAAGTCAATGAGAACATTGATGTTCTCGGGACTGTCGTGGATAAAGTAAAAGTTACTGCAGACAGTATAATTGATTTTGAAAAGAAGGTACAGAGCAGGATCGAGCCGCCGGTAATGGATACAGTGAAAACCATTACTGCTGTGTCGGCAGGAGTGAAAACTTTTTTTGATACGTGGAAAAATAAAAGCACGAAAAAAAATTATGCCACCGGTTTCAGAACAGACGAGACACTTGATGGACTCGAAGATTCAATGGAAGAAGTTAATAAAGAACTGGAAGAAGTGAATTCAAGATTATCAGACCTGCAGAAATAAATAGGAAGATAAATTTAAATGAGGCAGATTAATTTATTTTAGTCTGCCTTTTTTTAAAAATTTTTTGATTGTGTTTTAAATTTAAACCTCAAAATTTATTTAACCAGCTCTACATCAATAACGATAAATGAAGCCGGTAATATTGCAGGACGGGGATGAGGATTATCAGCAGTTGGTTCAGGAGGCGGTCCAAATCCCGCAGTCGGTAAATAAATATGATGAGTATTATTATCCAGCGTTATAGTTCGCGCTCCTAATTGTGTATTAATACTTTCAAGGACTCTGAATGTATTTGCATCATCTTCCTGAACTACAGTCAATGTACCCTCACCGTTAGAGCTGTATGCTCTTTTAATTCCGGTGTCAAAAGCTGCTCCATCAACTCTTTCGCCAATTGGCAATGTAGTGACAATGCTCCCGTCATCACTATTAACGACAATCATTAATTTATTGTGACAAACAGAAAACAATCTATGCCCATCAGGGTCTATTGCAAGTCCGCTCGGTTCTTCACCCGGTGATATAGACCAGGTATGATCAATTGCTAATGTCAAAGCATTTATTTCACAAATAAGACTTTTATCTTCTATGTTTACAAAGACTTTTCCTTTTCCGTCAGTAACACCAACCTCCGGATTACCTTCAAAAGAAATTGTTCCGATAACTTCATCAGAGACTGCATTTATGACAGTAGCATTGTTACTCCTTGCATTAAATACAAATACGTTCTGTGAAAAAGCATCATATAAAATTGCATCAGGATTAGAGCCTGTTACATAAACTTTCGTTATGAAGTTAAGTGTCGTGAGATCAAAAACAGTTACTGAAGAATCTTTGCCACAGCTTATGAAACCTTTATTAAGATCATTTGCCAGCGCAATCCCGTGAACTCCTTTTGTGTCAGGAATTGTACCAATCAGCTTTCCATTCTGCGCATCTATTACATTGACAAGGGTTGAATGAGATATGAAAAGCCTTCCGGTAGATTCATCTACAGTAATAAAATCCCAGCCGCCTTCTCCTTCGACAGGAAACCGGTTAGCGATTATGTAACCCGAAGCGCCTGATTGAGAATAAGAAATGCTTACTGTCAAAAGCAATAATGCAATTGTGAAAAATATTTTGTTCATGATAATTTTTTTGTGATATAAACTAATAAATTAATTAAGCTAAATCACCTTATATTTTTTTGTTAAATATTGTAAATTAATTCAAAGCCATATCAGGATATAATTAAATGAATATATTAATAATAGAAGACGAAAAAAAAATTGCTGAATTCATTCGCAGGGGTTTAAAAGAGCATTCATATAATGTTGAAGTCGCATACGATGGAGTAAAAGGAGAATACCTTGCGAGCGTAAATAATTTCGATTTGATCGTTCTCGACATAATGCTTCCAAAACAAAACGGGTGGGAGACATGTATCCGAATCAGGGAAAGCGGAAACAAGACTCCTATTCTGATGCTGACATCGCTTTGGGAAACGGAAGATAAAGTAAAAGGTCTGAACATCGGAGCTGATGATTATCTTTCAAAGCCATTTGAATTCAAAGAGTTTCTGGCAAGAGTAAGAGCATTATTGAGAAGAGGGGATTCCGAAAAAAATACTATATTAAAATTAGATGATTTAATGCTGGATACTGCAGAGCACAAGGTAAAAAGAAATAATGTTGAGATAAATTTAACAGCTAAAGAATTTGCGCTGCTTGAATATCTTCTTAAAAATAAAAAGAGAGTCATGTCAAGAATTCAAATATCAGAAAGTGTATGGGGTCTGGATTTTGACAGGGGAAGCAATGTAGTGGATGCTTATATAAAATTTTTAAGACAGAAAATCGACAGAGGATTTTCAAAACCATTAATACATACTGTAATAGGAGTAGGATACGTTTTAAGAGAAGAAAAATAAAGCTATGAAATTATTCAAAACGGTCCGCGGAAAGCTGACTCTTTACTTTGTTCTGGTTTTCGGAGTGATGCTTTGTATATTCAGCACTTTTTTGTATAATATTTTTGCGAAACAAAACAGGGACGATATTGACAAAGCAATGATAGTACTTGCGGGCTCGATAAATGATGAAATACAAAGTGACAATTTCCAACCTGATATACTTAAG
>JBBRTN010000254.1:0-4051 GCA_038244395.1 Ignavibacteria bacterium | reverse complement strand
TCCGTAAACCGCCTGAATACACCACAGGGGAAAGGTATCATTATCCCCGTTCGTAATTAATATTGCATCCTTATCAAGACTCTGAAGAATATTATATGCGTAATCAAACGGCAGATAATTTCCGTTCCTGCTTTGATAATAATAATTTACCCTGAGCATATTCAACGGCACTGCTGCAAATGATAAAATTAAAACTACCGAGCAAACAGCCATTAAAGATTTTTTATTCAACTTCTCGGAAATCAGCTCTACCAAACCCGCGACACCAACACCAATCCAGAGTGAGAAAGCCATAAACGCGCCTACATAAAAGTAGTCACGCTCACGGGGCTGCGGCTCCTGCTGGTTCTGATACAATGCGGTCACAATGCCCATCATCAAAAACATCATCAGGAATATGAACCCCATCTTCCAGTCTTTTTTGAACTGGTAAAAGAGTCCGAACATTCCAAATAGAAATGGTATTGCAAAAAACTTTTTGAAATCAACACCGTCATTCTGATCATAGCCCGCCTTCCCGATATAATTCCAGAACCAGTACCGGTTAAACATATGATTGATCTGATATTGCCATAGAAACTCCATATCACTTGAATATTTCTGATACTCCTGCTGATGCTGCGGCTCTTGTGAATAACGTCTTGGCAGAAACAAAGGCTGCTGTCCGTATTGATCACGATTCAAATATGAGATCAGGGTTTCTATATTATTCGGAGTGTTTTCGTTTATAGGAAGGTTAGTTACATCCGCTCTCTGTAAAATGGATATGTAAGTAGAGTATCCTAAAATTATTAAGAAGAGAGATAGAGTCAGTAAGCTTAGTATTGGATTTTTCTTTTGCCTGGCATAATATATTCCAAAGACAATTAGTCCTATTATCAATACTCCAATGAAAGTACCGCCTGACATTATAAGAGGAAATTTTTTCACTATCCCGGGATACACAATGAAAAATGCAACTGCAGACAATCCCATTGCCAGGAGAAGTGTCTTGGGAGAATATTCGTATCTTCTGAAATAGAAAAATAATCCGGCAAGGAAAATACACTGGACAACAAGTAAGTGAATTCCGATTGAAAGACCTACTACAAAAGCCATTAACAATAAATATTTATCACTGCCCGGTTCGTCGGCTCTTTCCCACCAGACCATCAGTATATACATGCACAGTCCTATCAGAAAAGTACCCATTCCGTAAACTTCGCCTTCGAGAGCATTAAACCAGAATGAATCACTGAAAGCATATGATAACGCTCCGATTGCCGAGGCACCGCATATAAGAAGCACATCAAAAGCTGACTTTGGAATTCCTCTCCAGTTTTTTATAACTTTAGTTGAAATAAGGTAAAGACACAAAATACATAAAGAGCTCGAGAAGACCGAGAGATAATTTGCTCTCAGACTTATGTCAGAAGCTGTAGGAAACATTGTAAAAATTTTTCCCATCAATGTAAAGAATGGCGCGCCGGGCGGATGAGGAACCGAAAGTGTATATGCACATGCAATGAATTCCCCGCAATCCCAGAAAGAGAATGTCGGCTGAACTGTCATTATGTAAATTATTGTCGAAAATAAAAAAACAAAAGCAGCGAAGATCCGGTTGGTCAGTTTAAAATCCATTTACTTATTTTAATTTTTGAAAGGCAAATTACTTTAATTTAAAAAAATTTACAACTCTAATTAATTTGAGACAAAAGCATGCAAATAAATATAAAACGCTTTACTACTAAGATCCTTATTAACCCCACCCGTGAAAATTGAAAAACCTTTTACGATGAATATTTTACAGAATTACTTTTTCTCTTTCTTTTCCCTGTGTGCGAGAATTTCATCAATGAGTCCGTATTTTTTCGCTTCTTCAGGATTCATAATGTTGTCACGCTCAGCGTCATTCATTACTTTCTCTACCGGCTGACCCGAATGCTCTGCAGTGATCCTGAACAATGTGTCCCTTGTCTTTTCCATATCTCTTGCGTGAATAAGTATGTCTGTAGTTTGTCCGCCTAGCCCGCTGGCCCACGGTTGATGCATTAGTATCTTTGAATGAGGAAGTGCAATCCTTTTTCCCGCCGCACCGCCTGTCAGAAGAAGTTGTCCCATTGAAGCCGCCATTCCCACGCACATGGTTGATATATCAGGGCGAATATACTGCATCGTATCATAAATTCCCAGCCCCGCTGTTACGCTTCCTCCGGGAGAATTAATATAAATCATAATATCTTTATCTGGGTCTTCCGACTCAAGAAACAAAAGCTGTGCAATTATCAGCGAAGCCATCTCGTCATAGATCGCCGTTCCCAGGAAAATAATTCTTTCTTTTAATAATCTTGAATATATATCGTAAGCTCTTTCTCCTCTTGATGTCTGCTCGACTACCATCGGGACAAGCTGGCTGTTAATCTGATTCAGTGAATGATTTATGTAGTTTTCATTTTTCTTTATTATATCTGTGTAATTCATTTTTGTGTTTTTATTTTTTTTTAATGTAGGTGTTAACTATTCTTTAAAATGTTTAAAATGTTTAAAACTTAAATAAATTTATTCAATTTATTCTTCCTCTTCTATTGCAGGTTTATCTTCTTTCTTTTTCACTTCCTCAACCGTTTCGACCTTCGCGTTTGCGATAATTAAATCCAAAACCTTGTCATTCAGAATTTTCATCTTCACGTCCTCATTTTCCTTGTAGGCATCTATTAATTTCTCGGCAGGAATATTATACCGGGATGCATTTTCTTCCGCAATTTTTTTGTAATCGCTTTCTTCCACTGTAAGCTTTTCCATTTCTATTAGTTTCTCCCTGATAAGATACCATTTTGACTGAAGTATTGAATCTACCCTTTTTTCTTTTTTGAACTCATCGGCATTAAAATCTTTAGGGAGCTCATGCTTTGGAAACTGGTGTTTATAATCTTCAATCATTCCGTCAAGGATGAGCTGGATGTATCTTTCCGGAGCGGGAATATCGTTTGCCTTTATCATTTCACTGATTGCATCATTCTGTAATTTCCTTATTGATATTCCATCGTATATTTTCTGCAGTTCGTTTTTAATCTCATTTTTAAAATCCTGCTCAGTATGAATGTCTTCTTTGTTAGTCACTTTTTTGAAGAACTCTTCATTCATTTCAGGATAAACTATCTTCTCGACTTTTGTACAGGTAATCCTGACTTTTTTTATTCCGCCATCTGCATTTTTAGAATCAATTATTTTCTCCTCGCCTTCCCTGATCCCTTTAAATGCATCTTTGAACTCCGGATAAATCTCCGCGTTTCCAAGATATATTTTCAAATCCTTCTGTGACTGTCCAATCAGAATGTTTCCTGCTTCATCAAGATTCTGCAGGTCTACGGTAATTATATAATTATCGTCCAGCGCAGCTCCGTCAATTTCATTCGTCGCGTTTCTGAATTTATGGTATTGAATTTCATCGTCAACAAGTGAATCGTCTATGGTGTATTTTGTCTTCTTTAATTCGAGTCCTTTGTAATTCTCAATTTTAATTTCAGGCATTATTTCAAACTCAATTTTAAACTTAAGCTTCCCTTTTGGCTTATAATCCATTTCAGTGATTGCTCCTTTGGTGATAAGGTCAAGTTTATTATCCGTTATGTATTTTACAAAAACTTCATTTGCGATATCTTCGATTGCAGAATATTCTATTCCCTCGCCGTAAAGTTTTTTTATCATATTTAACGGAGCCTTGCCCTTGCGGAATCCCGGTATGCTTGCTTTCTTTCTGTAGTTTTCTATTGCCTTGTCAAAGTGGGGAGTGAGTTCTTCGTAAGAAAGTTCAGCTTCTACTTCCTTCTTACTGTTCTCAAGGTCATTAA
This sequence comes from Ignavibacteria bacterium, assembly GCA_038244395.1. Lineage (GTDB taxonomy): Bacteria > Bacteroidota > Ignavibacteria > Tepidaquicellales > Tepidaquicellaceae > JAGPCH01. The sequence continues at coordinate 221 of JBBRTN010000254.1, read as the reverse complement.
TCTTTAAATCCAAATTTTATTATTTTATTTTCGCTATTTAGTTGGAAACTTCAAAATTACTTAAATAGGAAATTAGTAACAAGGATATTTAAACCCATATTCATAAATACAAACCAGTGAAAAGAGTTATACAATAACCACTGACAGGTTCATTAATATAATTAGGCTGAAATATTGCTGCTAAATTTTTATTTTAAAATTAATTTGAATTTTAGAAATCT
>JBBRTN010000253.1:0-4057 GCA_038244395.1 Ignavibacteria bacterium | reverse complement strand
TTCGTTGTTTACTGTACCAAATTTTCCCGGAGTGGAGAAATCAATCCCCATAATAATTCTGATTGTGTTATTTTTTATTGTTGAATGGTTTGGGAGGGAACAGCAATATGCAATTGCAAATACAGGATTAAAATGGTACAGGCCTTTAAGATGGGCATTTTACTATATTATTATTTTTACTATTTACTATTTCGGCGGCAAAGAACAACAATTTATTTACTTCCAGTTTTAATTATGAAAAAATTTCTTAAAAGATTAATAACTTTTTTTATTTTTCCGGTCGTCGCAATAATAATTTTTGTCTTTTTATATATTAAACGCGATGTATATCTGGATTTTGGTCATCATGATAATTATTCATGGAAATACAGCTTTCAGCAATTAGGTGACCTTTCAACAAAAAAATTATTACATGCTCCGACAAAATATAATTCTTTTATTTTCGGAAGCAGCAGGGCAGTAGGCTTGTTAGCCTGCTATCTTCAGTCAAAAATCAATGGTTCAAAATTTTTTCATTACGCAAACTGGACTGAACCGATAGGCGGTATCTTAGCTAAAATGAAATTAATTGAATCACTGGGTGACAGTCTGGAAAATGTTGTTATTTATTTTGATACAGATTTTACTTTTGCAGGAAACGGGCAATGTTTGTTTAATGATAATTACTTGCTGAGAAATGAGAATAAGTATAAATTTTATTACGAACACTTTCGGACTTTTATGCTGTCAATGGATATGGAGAAATTAAAAATATTATTTGGAATACCCGTCAAGGGTCTCATATTTCCTAACTGGGAATCGGACAAAATAACAAATGACGCTAAACGCCCCTGTTCAGACAGCCTTTTAAATAATTACGGGGTAAAGAAACCCGGTATAGAAAACGTCAGTAATGTCGATACTTCAGGTCAGAAGTATAAGGTGAAACAGATTTCTCCTTACGAAGAGGATTTGCTAATGAAGATGAAAGCTCTTCTGGAAAAGCACAAATCAAAATATTATATTGTTATTACTCCGCTGGCTGACCAGTTAAAGTTTAATCCGGCTGATATGGAGATTATTAAAAAAATATTCGGTGATCATGTTTACGATTTTTCCGGAATCAATAAATACACAACCAATAAAAATAATTATCCGGACAAGATACATTTTGATCCATATATCTCTAAAGAAATTGCAGACTCTGTTATCATACGTCATCAATAGAGAATTACTTACAGTCCTGTAAATAAAATTGTTTTTGCCTTAGCTTAATTTAGAAAGCGCATTCCTTAAATTTTCCATTATCTCATCTATTTCATCTACAGTGCAAGTCCCTACTGAAACCCTGTACCATGTAGAATCCGGTGAAGCACCAAACGAGGAAAACGGTACCAGTGCCATCTTCGCATCTTCGATTAAAAACTCGGTAGTATCTTTTGTCGTTTTAATTATTGTTCCGTTACTTTTTTTCATTCCCTTGATGTCAATGTTGACTGTCAGAAAAATAGAAGCTTGCGGAGCTATCATATCAACCTTAAATCCGTCTCTCTTCAGCTCCATAAATTTTTTATAAATCTTATCTACTCTTTTTGAGATTTCTTCTTTAAAGCATTCAAGAAACGAAGTCACCTGGTCATAATTTGCAAAGTACTTTGCTGTGGCGACTTGTTCAGCTTTTGGAGCCCATGCTCCCATGTGAGATGTAATTGATCTCATCTTGTCTATAACTTTCTTAGGACCGAAACCCCATCCAAGGCGAACACCTGTTGCGCAAAATGCTTTGCTTATACCATCAACAAATATTGTGTAATCTCTCATTGCCGGATTTACCACGACCGGGTTGTAATGCTTTGTGTCCCCAAGTGTAAGCTGCCAGTAGATCTGGTCAAACAATACGTATAGAGGTTTCTGATTTTCGCCGCGCCTGTTATTTTCTTCGACAACCAGGTCACAGATTTTTCTCATTTCATCTTCAGAAAAAACAGTTCCCGTAGGATTTAGAGGCGAGCACAGAGACAGCATAGTTGCTTTCTTAACGTGAGGAGCAAGGTCTTCTGCAGTCGGCATAAAATTATTCCCGGGCTTTGTCTCGACAGTAATAGCCCTGCCTCTCGTCAGATGTGTATAATGATTATTATTCCATGACGGTACGGGAAAAATAATTACTTCATCAAGATCTACCAATGTATGATAAGCGGCAAAAATTATAGGTCTTGCACCGCTGGTGATGAGGATTTCCTCGGGTGTATAATCAATCCCTCCTGCCTTGTGCAGGTATTCAGAGATAACTTTTCGTAATTCATAGATTCCGTTTGGCGGCGGATAATTAGTCTGGTGATTATCATATGCAATTTTTATTTCATCTGTAAGCTCCTGCGGGATCGGAAAAATTTTCGGGTCAAAGTCTCCTATCGTTAGATTGTATATCTTCTGTCCCTGTGCAATCCTCTCGTTTATCTGCCATGCCAGGTTAATAATTTCAGAGCCTATAAGGTTTTCAGCCATTGAAGAAACAATAAGATTCTTCTCCTTTACGTCAAGTATTTCAGCGCTCATAACTTTTTATTTTGATTATTTGTGTATGCAAATATACTTATTTGAACATAGAAATTTTATGGAATAATACGGGACACTTAAAACCGTTTAAACGGTTTTAAGGAAAAACAGCTTTAGCTGTTTTTCCGGCTAAAACTACTCATTAAATTAAAACACCGCCGAAAATCAATTTTCTCCTGCATAATATTTTCAAATATTTCTTAATACTTCATCAATCGAAATCCCGTCTTCAAATTCACATACTTCTTTATCTTCGCTGCAATGGCTGTCGCAATATTCTTTGCTGACTTCGAGATTTATTGCCTTATCTCCGAGCGCTCCCCAGTGCTTTGCACAGTTCATCCTCCGGTGACAATAAAATCCTATGGTTTTTATCTTTAATGCCGAAGCGAGATGCAGCGGGCCGGTAGAAGGAGCAATTAAAAGATCCGCATCCGCAATTATACAGATCAGATCGCGCAGCCTTTTTAATTTATCATCTGCAAAAACTATTCTTTCACTGTTAAGTTCTTTTATGCTTTCCCTGAATGTTCTGCTCATCTCTTTAGCCGTAAGAATAATTTTTGATTTATTCTTCTTTAAAATCTCCTTTATCAGTTCAAAATATTTTTCTTCACTCCAGTTACGCGATGACTTTCCCGATCCGGTGTGAATTATTATTTTGAAATCACCTTCATTTATATCCAGACTCTTTAAAACATTCTTCCCGTAAAGTCGCTCTTCATCAGTCAGGAAAATTTCTGGTGTAAGATCATTAGTCTTTACCCCAATTGCCCGCGCCAGGTCCATGCAGTAGTCTGCTTCATGCTTTAGAGGAATGTATTTATTCCTCGAAACACTTTTCATAAAAGTAATGAACTCATATAATTTATTTCCGACACCACTCCTGTTTTTTAGTCCTGCAAGAAACATCTGATAAGCTGCTCTTTCAGTAGGTTTTACAAGCAAGCCATCTGTGAATTTTTGTTTTCGCAATTCACTTGTGACACTCCCGAAAGTATTTTTTTGTAAATTGTCGGTGATAGTAAGATTGAGATCCGTATTATTAATTAAAATATCTACGGTATTAGGATTGGTCAGAGCTGCAATGAATGCGTCCGGGAAAGCCTTGCGGAGTTCGCGTATCATTGGAGTAATCATTACCACATCTCCGACACGGTCTGTCCTTACAATCAAAATCCTCTTCTGCATTTGATATCGGAATAAATAAATTTCACATTAATTCTCCGTCAGTATCGGACTCGGCAGTGAATCTCTCGTCTGAATGTAGCTTTCAACTTTATATCTCATAGCAACAAATATAAACGCAATGGCAGTAACGAACATCAAACCTGCAAAGAACCAGAAATATTCCGAGCCGTCAAGCTTGTACGTTCCGTCGTCATTGACAATAAGCACATTAACGATTGCCGTGATGCCGTTGCCGAGTGAGACTGATAAAAGCCAGATCCCCATTAAGAAAGATTTCATCGTGTTCGGTGCTTGTGTATATGAAAATTCAAGTCCTGTAATCGAAACC
>JBBRTN010000252.1:0-4074 GCA_038244395.1 Ignavibacteria bacterium | reverse complement strand
ACCTGAATGTAGTAAGTGCCGCTTGTCGCATAATGGAATCCGAATTTGCCGGTGAAGTTTACATCATCTATTACTGCTATTGAAGAATCGACTGCATTGTATGGAGAAAAATTTCTTCTTAGATAAATTCTGACTGTATCTTTACTGTTAAGTCTTCCGGTTGACAGATTATAAAATGCCTCCGGAATAACTGTGACAAAATAATTTGATGTTGTCGGGATAACATAATCTTGTGGATTAAACTGCGCCCATCTGTAAGTCCAGTTTGTTGATCCGAATGCTCCGACATATGATACGTTTTCGAATCCGGCTAAATTCGGGTTAGAGAAATTTGATCCTCCCAGTGCAGGCGATCCTCCAGCCGGCATCCAGTAATTTACATTATCAGCCGGTAGAGGAACATTAGGATAAATACCGAATGGGTTAATTAACTGAATGGATGAATTGTTTGTGAATACAGTATTTGAATAAGCTGTTGTCTGAATAAAACCCGGTCCATTAAAAGTATTTGCTGCATTGTCAGCCAGTGTGACATTGCCCCCAAAAATATTATTCCTTACCTGTATTGTATCTCCTGTTGCAGCTGCAGCTACACCTGTTCCGTCGAATCTGTATCCGACCTTCCATCCCATTACAATTGAATTATATACGCTCATCAGAGAATTTCTTCTTTCATGTGCGCCTCTTCCCCACAAACTATTCAATGACCAGTTTGTTTCCGCAAACGGTCCTACTACCGTCATGTTAGAGAATATTGGTTTTGTTCTGGGGTTGTTGAAATTTGTCGGAGAGTTTACGTTGTTGTCCGATTCAAAACCGTTGGATGTACTGACATCATAAATTCCGCTGTCTCTGACGCTCAGACCAAACTGTATTTTTCCCCTGAATCCGTTATCAGTATCCCAGTCATCATCAACGCCTTTGAAAGCAATAAGATGTTTGCATGAAACTGTTCCGCCGAACCATTCATATGAATCATCTCCACTGTAGCTTACCTGCACATAGTCAATAACAGTTCTGCTTCCCACTCCGCCAAAAGTCATTCCGTTAATTTCATTTCCTGAAATCCCCGTAAGATTAATTCCCGCAAATTCAATCCTTACGTATCTGACTACACCCGAACTGTCATTATCAATTCTCGGTTGTCCTCCGTAAATCGGTCCTAAGCCCGGACCGAAGCCCTCTATTTCCGCGGAGTCGGCGCCGCTTACAGTATTTATTCCGGCCCTTCCTAAAAGAATTAATCCGCCCCAGTCACCCGGCGCTCTGAGCCCGGCGGGTCTTTCGCTTGTGAATATTATCGGGTTCTCAGCATTTCCATCCGCAATTATTTTACCGCCTCTTGTAATAATCAGCGTTCCTTTAGTGATGTAATCACCCAATATTACTGTTCCTGCGGGAATTATGATCACTCCGCCGTTTTGCACATAGTTAAAACCTTTCATTAAATACTTTGTGGTTTTCGACAATACAAGAGTACCTGTAATGTTTGTCGAATTAAGAGTTGTTGAATCTGTCAATGCAATTGTTTCCCGTGAAAATGAAATCAGCATTGCCGTTAAAACGATCAATAAAATTAAACGCATTTTTGTTTCTCTCCTTCTTTAGATTAATGTTAGTATTAATATTTGAATGAACCAAAATTACAAATAAATTATTTTCAAATGGTTATGAGAACGTAAAGTTTGTTAACATTAAATTATGAAAATGTAAATTGTTCCGGCATGTACTGTATTTTTTGATTAATCGGGCGGTCATAATTTTCATCTGAATCTTAAACTATTAAAAGCTATTTTTACACAAAGTAATTTAAATTTACTAAATCAAATTTTTAGATAATCTTACACTTATGTCTATAAAAGTATTCGGATCAGGTCTCGGAAGAACCGGAACTCACTCGCTTAAGCTGGCTCTTGAAGAACTTGGTTTCGGAAAGTGCTATCACATGGTAGAATTATTTCAGCATCCTGAAGGACTTAAATATTTCGAACAGGCGGAGAGAGGCGGGAAAGTTGACTGGGATAAATTATTCGAAGGATACCATTCAGCTGTTGATTATCCGGTGGCGAGATATTACAAACAGCTGCTCACTTATTATCCTGATGCTAAAATTGTTCATACAATACGTGATGCGGAGTCATGGTACCGCAGCGCTTCTGAAACAATCTTCTGGGCGAGTAAGCCGTCTTTATTGAGAATCTTAAAGTTGGCAATGCGTCTTCCCTTTTCACCTGAAGTGAGGAATAGGCTTCCGGTTATGAAATTTAACGGGAAATTACTGGACAGTGAATTCGGAAAAGATTTAATGAACAAGGAAAAAGTAATCGAAAGATTTAATAAGCATAATGAAGAGGTAATAAAATTAATCCCAAAAGAACGCATGCTTATCTTTGATCCAAAGAGCGGATGGGATCCTCTTTGCAGGTTTTTAAATGTTCCTGTTCCTGCCGTTCCGTTTCCTAAATCAAATACAAAGGAAGATTTCTTACAAAGAGTCAAAACGATCGGCAAAGGAAAAAATTAATAATTTCTGTTTTAATCTATAAATAGAAAAGCAAATTAAATTATTTAAAAAATTTCCGTACATACAGACCAATCGATTTGAAGTCTACATAAACTAGCAATCTGTTCTTGGATTTGGAAATATTATTTATTAGTTTATTTAAAAATATTCCTGCTGAATGGAATCTCTTAAAGAAAATATTCTAAGGACACTTCTTTATTACGATATTTTTAATCACCCGCTAAGCCCTGAAGAAATTTTCAGGCTGCTTCCGCAGAATTCAATAAGGCGTAAAGAATTTAAAAAAAGTCTGAACGAATTTTTTGAAAAAGATTCTTCAGTATTCTTCAAAGACGGTTATTATTTCATCGGCAAAAATGAAGATTATGTGAAGCTGAGAAATGAAAGGGAAAATTATTCCAGGAAGTGCTGGTCGACAGCGCGGTTTGTCACTCATATAATTAAAAGATTTCCGTTCGTCAGAGGAGTTTTTGTTACCGGCACTCTTTCGAAGAACAGCTCTGCGCCGGGGAGCGACCTTGACTTCATGGTGGTAACAAAAGCTAACCGCCTCTGGATCTGCAGGACACTCCTCATGCTTTTCAAAAAAATATTTTTATTCAACAGTCATAAATATTTCTGCATTAATTATTTTATTTCGGAAAGCTCGCTTGAGATCGAAGAAAAAAATATATTTACCGCCACCGAAATTGTTCATATAAAATCTACATTCAACACTGAATTAATGAACAGGTTTCTGAAAGCAAATTCATGGATAAAAAAATACTTTCCTAATTATTCTGAAGATGACAACTACTTTAATTCCTCCGGGTTCAAGGTCAATAACAGGGAAAGCTTTGCCGTGAAGATACCGGAGTTTTTATTTTCAGGAAAGACAGGCGATAGGCTTGATAAATTTTTAAGAGAAAAGACCACCCGCCACTGGAAGAAAAAATATTTTCAGCTTGATGAAAAGGAAAGGGAGCATATGTTTAAGTCAACAATAAATATTTCCAAGACGCATCCCGGAAACATGCAGAAGATTATACTTAACAAATACAGGCAGCGTCTCGAAAATTTTAATCTGCATTCAGCCGAAGATGAATAAAGTCCTGCTGGCAAATTCGTATTTTTTAAAACAAGACGCAAAAGAGTATAAGGCGATGAATCTTTATGCGCCGCTGGGTACACTCTACGCTGCTTCATACATGAAGAGTAAAAACTACGATGTCTCTTTGTTTGATACTATGCTCGCTGATTCTGAAAATGATTTGGAGAAAGAATTAAAAATTCATAAGCCCGATATTTTCGTGATTTATGACGACGGATTTAATTACCTGACAAAAATGTGTCTGACAAGAATGAGAGAAGCCTCATTTAAAATGAGTGAGATCGCAAAGTCATACGGATGCAAAGTGATTATCTCAGGCTCCGACTCCTCTGACCATCCCGAAAAATATTTTGAGCACAAAGCCGATTATATTATTCACGGAGAAGGTGAGATTACCCTCGGTGAGCTTGCTGATTTTTTAAATTATCCCGGCAGAGAAATAAATGAAATTGACGGAATT
>JBBRTN010000251.1:0-4081 GCA_038244395.1 Ignavibacteria bacterium | reverse complement strand
TTATTATTGTCTTCAGTAAAAATAATAATTCCCGTGTTGACGCTTGCTATATCAAGGTATGTTCGCTTGGATACTTTCTCGAAGTTAAAATAATAATTTCCTACGGGTATTTTAAAATTTATGCTTTCCATGAATTCACCGGGCTTTCTTTCGGTTACTTTATAACTTTTATAAAATTTATTAAGCGGGATTTCGCGTTTCGATTTTCCGTCTGAAATAACTGCGTTTGAATTTAAGGCCATAAACAGGGAAGTCATGTCACCAATAGGCGAGGCATTGTTAAGATTGCCTCCGACAGTTGCAGAATTCCGGATTGGAGTTGAGCCGAATAATTCTGCGAACTTGTTAATATCCGGAAAATATTTCTGAATGATTTCCGACTCGAGTATATCCGTTACCGATGAAGTGCTTCCAATATGACAATATCCGTTTTTTTCAGAAATGTCTTTCAGATTATTATGGTTCTCTAAAAACCCTATATTTGCATTTAGCATTTCATCAGGTCTCTGAACAAATAAATCCGTCCCGCCGCTTATAAAATATTTTGATTCTTCATTTGTGTCCAAAAATTTTTCAGCTTCATTATTGATTTTTAAAAGCCGATCTTTTATGGATAAAAAATATTCCGGCACTATCTTATTGTCTGTTAAAAATTTTAATCTTGTGCAGCTAAGGTTTAATTCGCTTTTAAACTGTTCAGATATCTTTTCAGCAGCACGAATTATGGAGCTGTGGCCGGTGCATCTGCAGACATTTCCGTCGAGAGAATCTATTATATTATTATATTTTAAATTTCCTTCATTAAGAAAGTAACCTGTCAGGGACACAATAAAACCAGGAGTGCAGAACCCGCACTGTGTCGCGCCTTCATTTACAAAAGAGCTCTGAACCGGATTTAAATCTTTCCCTGAGGGATTGAGTCCCTCTATGGTGACAATATGTTTACCCGAAATATTATGAACGGGAACCAGGCAGGAATTCATGGATAAATATTTTACCGCTCCATCGGATAATTCTCCAACGAGTATCGTACAAGCTCCGCAATCTCCTTCCTTGCAGCCTTCTTTCGTTCCGGTAAGTCTTAAACTTCTTATAAAATCAAGAACGACTGTAGCAGGATTTATTTCAACTTCAATAAATTAAAAATATTAAGATGAATTTACAACGGAATTAGTGTTCATTCGAGTAATTTTAAGAAATTTTAAGAAGATTAGAAAATTATTGTAGCATTTTCATATTAAATATCCTAAATTGTAGTCAACCATACAGAACATTTTGTAAGTGTTAAAAGCAAAAAAGAAAAATTTTCATTTTTGCTGTTGTAAAGTCATTTTCATATTTAAGTTTTTTAAAACAAATTGTTAAACTTTGTGTAACACAAGTTCCAATTATTAATAATATTTAATTAACCCTTAAACAAAACAAAAAATGAAAAAACTATTTTCAGTTTTAGCTATTGTATTGCTTATCAGTGCAATCAATAATGATTCATTTGCACAGTATAACGTAAACGGCGGAGGTAACATTCCAACTTTACAGGCAGCATTAACAGCAGCATCAAATACAGCAGGTGCCTCAGTTATACTTAATGTTACTGCAAGCGTTGGAGCCGAAGTAGCATCAACATTACCGGCCGGTACAAGAACAGGTACATTATTAATCAGAGCCAGTGGTGGTAAATTTACAATTACAACTGCATCTGCAACACCTCTGATTACACTAGATGGTGCAAGGAATGTAACTATCGATGGATCTAACTTGGGAGCTGCAAATTATTTAACTTTCGTTAATACAAATGTCGCTCTTACAGCAGGATGTATAGCATTGTCTAACGGCTCAAGCAATAATGTAATTAGAAATGTTACTTGTAAAGGAGTTGGAGTTTCAACAACTCAAGGCGGAAGAATTATTAATGTCAGCCAAAGTGCTTTAGATGCTCAAGGTGGAAATAATAACAACATAATCGAAAGGGATACTGTCATCGGCGGCAGAAGAGGAATTCAGGTCTTCGGTACTGCACCAGCTGGTACTCAACTTGGTGTTACAAACAATGGAACAATCATAAGAAATAATGTTATAAAAAATGCCTCATCTCTTGGTGTATTTATCGGTTCTGAAACAAGAGATAATACGGTTGATTCAAATGAAGTATTAATGGATAATCCGCCTACAGTATCTGTAGGTGCCGGTACAAATTTCAGAGGGATAAACTGTCAGGGTGTCGGAACAAATAACATTACCAGGAACAGAATCCATGACTTAATTGCAATCGAACCAACAGCTACATATTTCGGAATTCTATCAATTCCTGTAACACTTACTGCACCTGGATCTAATACTACAACGGATAATTATATTAACAATTGTGTAACTTTGATGACAAACAATGATGGATTTGTCGAAGGTATTGCAATATCATTTATTGCTCAGGCTTATACAGCAAACGTTGATAATAATACAATAAGATTAGCAGGAAGTGCAGCAACTTCAGTAGGAAGCGTTACAGATGCATTAGATATAAGTAATACATTTGCCGGCTCTACAGTTAATGTTTATAATAATATTGCAATAAACAATAAGACAGGAGGAATCAACGATCCTACAATGACTCAGCATTTAGCATTAGATTTTACATCTTATCCAGCCGTAGGTATCGATCTTAATTCAGATTATAACTTAGGTAAATCCACTGATCCAGTACACGGATATGATGGCGGATATAATGGGTTCATTTTCAAAAATGCAAGCGGATTAGAAGGCTACAGATTCATTACTTGTGATTCTTCTATTGAGCAGAATTCTGTTTTTAAAGATTTAGTATTCACAGGCGGTGTGAATAGTTGTGTTCTTGGTTTAAATGGTGGTGATCTTTGCGGAAAGCCATTGGCCTTAGTTCCAAGAGATATATTCAACGTATTAAGAAATACAACCTATCCGTATAAGGGATGTTGGGAAGGTCCAGCTTTAAAAATCCTTAGTCTCAAAGCATGTCTTGAAGGAAAAGTTGCAGGTGGACAAGTTAATGTAGCTATCAAAACAGGCGGATGTGTTACAATAACTTCATGTTATGGTTATTTAAATCTTGCAACGAATTCGGTTAACTTATGCTATGATGGTTTAGTTGCTAATTCTGTGGGATATTATTTAGTTATAACATCAATTAACCATGTTCAAACGGCCAGTGCTTTAGCTAATGTTACCTTTGCTGCCGGTGGACCTCCTAATGCAAGTTATGATTTTACAACCGGTCAAAACAAAGCATTTGGCAATAATCAAACATCAGGACCACCGTTTTGCTTCTATGGTGGTGACGTAAATCAGGACGGAACCGTTGACATTACTGATTTGGGACTTATTGATAATGATGAATCCATTTTCCTTTCAGGATGCAGACTTTCAACAGATGTTAATAGCGACGGAACAGTTGACGTTACTGACGGAGCTATAACAGAGAATAATGCTTTTAACTTTATCGGATCAGTATTACCATGTCCGGAACCAACTTCAATTTCAAAACCAGATGTTGAGAGAAAAAAAGTTGAAGTAATAAGAAATACAAATACTTTATCTTCACAAGTAAACAATTAAATAATTATTTTTTAATTTTCAGCAACCCCGGTAAATTTTAATTTACCGGGGTTTTTTATTTCAAAATTTTTAGTTTGAATGAAAAAATTATTTACTTCTTCAATTGACATTCCTTAATTTTAATTTACTCTTTGTATATTTTAAATTCCCTATAACCAGCACGGTGTTCGTTGTTCTGCATAAATCTTTATTTAGCCGGACTTTCCCAAGAGATTTATTTTTTAATTAGTTTTACAATAGCATTTAATTGATTAAAGTGTTAAATTGCTATATAACTTTTAATAAACCCAATCTATAAACTTTAAACAAAGGAAAAATGAAAAGACTATTTTCAGTTTTGCTTATTGCTATTCTCATTTCTGCAGTAGGTAAGAACTCATTTTCACAGGTTAGTGTATCGCCAACAACAACAAACTATGCGACATTGACAGCAGCGTTTGCGGCAATACAATTAGGCACACATGGAGCGACTCCGACAGTAACGATAACAGCT